>CAZLYE010000227.1:0-3859 GCA_964562865.1 uncultured Binatia bacterium (SeqCode)
GTCTCCGATCGCAAGATCAGCGTGATGAAGGACCTGATCCCGGTCCTCGAGCACGTCGTCAACGTCCGGCGGCCGCTGCTGATCGTCGCGGAGGACGTCGACGGCGAGGCGCTCGCGACGCTGGTGGTGAACAAGCTGCGCGGCGCGCTCGCCTGCGGCGCGGTGAAGGCCCCGGGCTTCGGCGATCGGCGCAAGGCGATGCTCGAGGACCTCGCGATCCTCACCGGCGGCCACGTGATCTCCGAGGAGCTCGGCGTGAAGCTCGAGCACGTCACCCCCGCCGACCTCGGCCGGGCCGGGCGGATCGTCGCCGCGCGCGACACCACCACCATCATCGGTGGTGCGGGCGACAAGAAGGCCATCGAGGGCCGCATCGAGCAGCTCCGGCACGAGACCAAGGAGACGACCAGCGACTACGACCGGGAGAAGGTCCAGGAGCGGCTCGCGAAGCTCGTCGGCGGGGTGGCGGTGATCCGCGTCGGGGCGCCGTCCGAGGCCGAGATGAAGAGCCGCAAGGAGGCCTTCGAGGACGCGATCAGCGCCACGAAGGCGGCGATCGCCGAGGGGATCGTCCCCGGTGCAGGCCTGGCGCTCCTGCGAGCGATCGAGGCGGTCGAGGGCGAGGCGGAAGGGTGCGCCGGCGACGAGCGCACGGGGCTTCACATTCTCCGCCGTGCACTCGAGGCGCCGACGCGTCAGATCGCCGAGAACTCCGGGGCCGACGGCGGCGTGGTCGTCGACCGGATGCGGAGCGGGACCGGGAACTTCGGCTTCGACGCCGCCCGGGGAACGTACGTCGACCTCGTCGAGGCGGGCATCATCGACCCGACGAAGGTGGTGCGGGTGGCGCTCGAGAATGCGGTCTCGGTCGCGAGCGTGCTCCTGCTGACCGAGGCGACCCTCACCGAGGTCCCCGAGCCGAAGAAGGAAGCGGCCGCCGAGCCGCTCGCGTAGAGTGGCCCGCTCGCTACGGCCCGCGGAGCCGCGTGCCACCTGCGACCCGGCGACGCTCGGCTTCCGCTCGACCGCCGAGCTGCCTCCCCTCGACGGGATGATCGGCCAGGAGCGTGCGGTCGCGGCCACCACCTTCGGGATCGCCATGCGGCGCGCGGGCTACAACCTCTTCGTGCTCCGCCCGCCACGCACGGGGAAGGCGACGACCATGCGCCGCGTGCTCGACCGGCGCGCCGCGGAGGGAACCAACGCCGTCCGACTGGTGCTACGTTCGCTGGCGCGCCGGGACGGGATGGCCGCTTCCCGGAGGGCTCGTTCAACGCGGCGGTCGAGCATGCGCTCGAGGCCAACGTCGCGCGCCTGAAGGAGCCGCGCGAATGATTCGCGCGCACGCAATTCTGCAGATGCTCGATCCAATTTCTGCGACGGAGGAGTGAGCATGGCCTTCAGGATGGCGAGAGTCGAGTATTTCACGACCACCGTGCAGGATCAGCCGGGCGAAGCCTACAAACTGCTCTCACAGCTCGCGGACGTGGGGCTGAACCTCGTCGCCTTCACGGCCGTTCCCGTCGGGCCGATGCACGCGCAGCTGACGATCTTTCCGGAGGATCCGCTGAGGATGGCCGACGCCGCACGCAAGGCGAAGCTCGTCCTGGACGGGCCGCATCCCGCGCTCCTCGTGCAGGGTGACGACGAGCTCGGCGCCCTCGCCCGGATCCACGAGAAGCTCTACGGAGCCGATGTGAACGTCTACGCCTCGAGCGGCGTGGCCGACGGGCGGGGGAGCTTCGGCTACGTCATCTACGTCAAGCCGGAGGACTTCGAGCGCGCAGCGACGGCGCTCGGCATCTGAACGCGCGCTGAGCTGCGGCTAGCCGTCCCTCTTCGGTCCCACCGTGAGGACCGGGCACGGTGCGCTGCGAAGGACCTGCTCTGCCACGCTGCCGAGGAGAACGCGCGCCACTCCCCGGCGTCCGTGCGTGCCCATGACGATGAGGCTCGCGCGCTCGGCCTCCGCAGTGCTCAGGATCTCCTCGTCGGGCGCGCCCATCTGGAGGAACGTGCGCACGTGGAGATGATGGTTCCGCAGCTCATCGGCCGTCCGTGCGAGCTCGCGTTCGGCGGCCGCGTGCGTGACGTCCGCCATCTCGGAGCCGGCCACGGGCACCGCCTCGACATGCAGGAGCAGAAGCTCCGCCCCCAGCTTGGGCGCCAGCACCTCGGCATGGCCGAGGGCGTTCAGGGAGCAGCGGGAGAAGTCGGTGGCGACGAGAATACGCTCGATCGGCCAGGGTGGAGGGGCGTCTCGATGCCTCCGTATGAATTCCCGCGCGAACTCCTCGAACACGTCCTCCTGTCGTGGCTTCATCCGCAAACCTTCATCCGCAAACCTGGGCGCGAAACGCACCCTCCGCGGCGCCCATGCATGGGTGTGCACATCGGATGCCATCGTCGAGCGGCGGACCGGCGACCGCCTCCATGCAGCTCACTCTCACGGACGAGAAGCAGAGCCACCGCGCTTCTCGCTGCTGCGTCGGACGCCGGAACCGGCGCAGAACCAGCCAGGGCACGGCTCCTGCAGGACTCCGGGAGCCATGGGAGAGCATGACGACGACCTCGAGATGATCCCTGCAGGGGAGTCGGGTGCGAGCGATGCGATGCGCGTCGCCGCCGCGATCACGAGCGGGCTCAGGCAGATCGCGCTGGCCATCGAGCGGGGACTCGACCAGGTGGCGGCCGCGATCGCCTCTGCGGAAACAAGCCCCAAGCCACACGTGCGCCGCACGAACGCCGATCCGGCGCGGGGACGGTGACTCTCATGCCCGTCGGCCGCATCTGCGCGAGGGAGGTCGACCTCGCCGAGCGGGGCGAGAGTGTCCTCGAAGCGGCCCGCCGGATGCGCGATCGGCGGGTCGGAGCGCTCGTCGTCGTCGATGATCTGGGCAGACCCGTCGGTGTGGTGACGGACCGCGACCTCGCCCTCCGCGTCGTCGCGGACGGAGGTGATTCTCGCACCACGTCGGTCGGCGACGTGATGACGGAAGGCCCGAAGACCGTGAGCGAGGCCACACCGATCGAATCCGCTCTCGGGCTCATGCGCTCGGGATCGTTCCGTCGACTGCCCGTCGTGAACGAGGACGGGAAGCTCGTCGGGATAGTCGCCCTCGACGACGTCCTCGGCCTCCTGGCCGAGGAGTTCGAGCTGATCGGCGGGCTGCTCCACCGCGAGACGCCGCGGGGGCCGACGCGCTACTCGTAACGCAGCGCCTCGATCGGATCGAGGCGCGAGGCCTTCCACGCCGGGTAGTAGCCGAAGACGAGGCCGACCGTGACGGCCACCGTCACCGCGGCACCGATGGCGGCGAGTGACACCTGCGTCGGCCAGTGGAGGATCGCCCGGACGAGGTTAGAGCTCGTCCGCCCCACGACCACCCCGCCCGCCGCCCCGAACATGCAGAGGATCACCGCCTCCGCGAGGAACTGACGGAGGATCGTGTGGGGCGGTGCGCCGACCGCCATTCGGAGCCCGATCTCGCGCGTCCGCTCGGTTACGGAGACGAGCATGATGATCGACGGTGTTGGGGATCTCGCGCGGTGAGCGTGCCTTGACGAGAATCTGGTCGACGGTGGTGAACCGCACCGGCTGTGGCGTGTCGGCTGCCTGGAGAGCGGACGGCACCGGATACAGCGCCGACGAGCCCGGGTAGCGTCCGCTCAGCGTACCCACGGGCGCTGCCGAGGCGCCGGAGCTCGTGCCCTGCGGCACGGTCGCGAGCATCGTGCCGCTCACGCGGTACTTGATGGTCGGCCACGGCGCCATGACGATATCGTCCTGGTCGAGCCCCATCATGTTGGCGCCCTTGCGGCGAAGCACCCCGACCACCTTGAAGGCGACGTTCTGGAT
>CAZLYE010000228.1:0-4710 GCA_964562865.1 uncultured Binatia bacterium (SeqCode)
TTCCCGACGAGCCGGGCGCGTGCGGGAGCGTCTTCCTGCCCGTCCGATCGTCGTCCGGAGGCTGTGTTCTCGACCCGACGACAGACGGAGTGCGCTGCACGGTCTCCTCCCCGACCCCGGAATGCGACGCCTCCGACGTGGACGGGAGGGTCCGGTGCACCATCGGGGATACGGCGCGGGCGCAGGAAACCTTCTATGCCCGCCGCGGGTACTACTTCACGGGCGCGTGTGTGAACCTGCCGGGAGTGCCCGACCGCACGGGGACCGTCTGCACGACGGCCGGGACGGCCGTGAGCTTCGAGGTGATGGCAACCTACGCTGGCACGGGGTGGAGCTGCACGCTGGCGAGCGCCGCCGGCCCGTTGATCCAGTGCGACGGCGGGACCGCGGCTCACCCCTCCGCGGGCAGGTAGATCGACCGCTTCGCCGCCGCGAACACGCGCCGGACCATCGGCTCGAAGAAGTCGAGCGGGAGCGTGTCGTACGACGGGTCGAAGCTGTTCTGGTCGTACGCCCCGCAGAAGTGCGCGCACGCCTGCCAGTGGGGATGATCGCGATAGCGGTCGCGCATGTTCCGGTCGAGGCCGAGGTGGTGGAAGAAATAGTAGCCCTGGAATATGCCGTGGTGCTTCACGATCCAGTGGTTCTCCTCGGACACGAACGGCTCGACGATCACCGCGGCGAGCTCGGAGTGGTTGAGGCTCGCGAGGGTGTCGCCGATGTCGTGCAGCAGGGCGCACACGACGTACTCCTCGTCGCGCCCGTCGCGGTGCGCCCGCGTGGCCGTCTGGAGTGAATGCGTGAGCCGGTCGACGGCGTAGCCGCCCGTGTCGCCGGCGAGGAGCCCCAGGTGGAGGAGGATGCGGTCCGGCAGAGCCTGCTGGAAGCCGAGCGAGTGGCGGGCGATGACCGCGTAGTCGTCGCTCGTGGCGTCGACCATGCGGGTGAAGGTGGTCTCGGGCGGGGCGTGGAGGGTCATGCCGGCAGCATATCTCATCCGCGCGGCCCTTCTGTAGACCCCCGCAGGGGTGGGGGGTCCGGATCGTGGCTCTTGATATTGAAATTCACTTTCAGTATGCTCCCGACTGAGAGGAGGGTCCCGCCATGCCCACGCTGCCCCCCGGCCCGCGTCGTCCCCGGCTGCTGCAGCTGCTCGCCTTCCTCCGTGACGCACCCGGCTTCCTCGAGGGGGCGGCCCGCCGGTTCGGCGACGTCTTCACGGTCCGCTTCCCGTCGTTCCCGGGTCAGCCGGCGAATCCTCCGATGGTCTTCGTGAGCGACCCCGACCGGGTCCGGACCGTCTTCACCGGCGACGACGACGCGCTGCGCGCCGGCGAGGCCAACGTCGACCTGCGGCCCCTCCTCGGCGAGCACTCCCTCCTTCTCCTCGACGGGGCGCGCCACCTCCGCGAACGGCGCCTCATGCAGCCGCCGTTCCACGGCGAGCGCCTGCTCTCCTGGGGTCGCACGATGCAGGCGGTCGCGGTGTGTGCCATCGACGGCTGGGCGCCGGGCGCCACCGTCCGCATGTACCCGGCGATGCAGCAGGTGACGCTCGAGGTCATCATGCGCACGGTGTTCGGGCTCGCCGACGGGCCGCGGCTGGACGCGCTCCGCACGATGCTTCCGCGACTCCTCGCGCTCGGGCTGAACCCGCTCGCGATGCTCGTGCGCGCGGAGCTCGGGGGCGTGACGCCGTGGGGTCGCTTCCGTCGTCTGCAGCGGGAGGTCGATGCGCTCCTGCTCGCCGAGATCCGCGAGCGCCGGACGAGCAGCGGCCGCGGCGACGACGTGCTCTCGATGCTGCTCGACGCGCGCGACGATGCCGGCGCACCCATGACCGACGAGGAGCTGCGCGACGAGATGATGACGCTGCTCCTCGCCGGGCACGAGACGACGGCCACGGCGCTGGCGTGGGCGGTGGCACGCGTGATCGGGCATCCGGAGGTGGCGGCGCGCCTGCGCGCGGAGATCGGCGGAGCCGCCGCGGAGGATCCGGCTCCCGACCCGAATCGCACCGCGCGGCTCCCGTACCTCGATGCGTTCGCGAAGGAGACGCTCCGGCTGAACGCGGTCGTGCCGCTCGTCGGACGCTGGCTCCACGCGCCGCTCGTACTCGGCGACCGGGCCCTACCGCCCGGCGTGGTCGTGGTGCCCTGCATCCACCTCGCGCACCGGCGCGCCGCCACCTGGGGCGATCCCGAGGTCTTCCGCCCGGAGCGCTTCCTCGGCGTGACGCCGAGCCCCTACACCTTCTTCCCGTTCGGCGGCGGTACGCGCCGCTGCCTCGGGATGGCCTTCGCGATGCACGAGATGAAGCTCGTGCTCGCGGAGCTGGTGTCGCGCTGCGAGCTCACCGCCGTGCCTGGGCACCGCGTGCGTCCCGTGTCGCGCGCGGTCACGATCGTGCCGTCCGAGGGGATGCCGGTCGTCGTCCGCCCGCGCGACCGGCCTCCCGTGGCGACCGCCGCGTGACCCCGTCAGAGGCGTAGCAACACCCCGCGCGCCGCCCGCTGCGTCGCGTGCGCCACCGCCTGCGCATAGAGCGCGACCTGGCGCCGGTATTCGTCGAGGCGCCCGGCGATCTCGACGTCGGTCTTGAAGTCGACGACGGTCCAGGCGCCGTCGTCCTCGAGGAACGCGGCGTCGACGACGCCCTCGACGAGGACGCCGTCGAGCGTGAGTCCGACCGGGGATTCGCGCCGGCATCGCACGGCGCCCGCGGCGGCGGCCCGGCGCATCACCGGATGGGCGAGAGCGCGGACGGTCGTCTCGATCGCCGCTTCCACTTCTTCGTCCGTCGCGCCGAGGAGACGGCCCTGCAGTGCGGTCACGTCCGCCACGCTCGCCCGGTCCGCGTCGAGCGCCGCCGCGGCGAGCACCGCGTGCACGAGCGTCCCGAACCGCGTCCCGTGGGGCCGCGGCCCGGGCACGTCGACGGACTCGACCACGACCTCGACCGCGGGCTCCCCGCCGCGCGCCGCCTGCTCCGTAGCCGTCTGCACGACGCGCGCCGGAACGGCCCCGACTTCGCGGACGCGCACCCGCTCGCGCTGCCACGTCGCGTGCGCGCGGATGCCCTCTTCGGTGCGGACGCCGCGCTCGTCGGCGGCGAGGATCGTCTGCTGGGTGAGTCCCGCGGATTCCTCCACGTCGAGCGCCAGCATCGTCGGATCCCACCAGACCACCCGGTGGCGCCCGACCTCGGGCACGTGCCGCCCCGGCACGACGGCGTCCGGCGGCCGCGGCACGCGCTCGGGTCGCCGCGGCGTCGCCTCCCCGCCGAACGGTGGGCATCCGGGCGCGGCCTCGGCGCCGTGCACCCGGTCCGGCGCCGGGTAGAGGACGCCGTCCAGCGCGGCGAGCCATCCGCCCTCGTATCGCCCGTCACCGAGAGCGGGTACGACGACGAGATCGCGCGCCCGCGTCGCCGCGACGTACAGGACGCGCGTCGCCTCGGCGGCCTCGCGCGCGGTCTCCTCGGCGGCGTGCTCCTCCAGCTCGGGCGGCGTGCACCCCGCGATCCGCTGCACGCAGAGGCCGCGGTCCGCGTCGACCCAGCGCCGCGGCTCGCCCGGCATCTCCTTGCAGGTCAGGTCGGCGAGGATCACGACCGGGAACTCGAGCCCCTTCGCGCCGTGGACCGTCATCATCCGGACGCCCTCGGTCCCCTCCTCGACGATCGGGGCGTCGCCCGCCTCGCCGTGCTCGGCCTGCTCGCCGAGCCACTCGACGAAGCCGCGGAACGAGGTGACGGCGGCCCGCTCGGCGCGGCGCGCGAGGTCCATCAGGCGCGTCACGTTGGCGAGTGCCTGCTCGCCGGTCGGCCAGACCGCGAGCCCGGCGTGCGCGCGCGTCGCCTCGAGCAGCCGGCCGATCGTGTCGGCGATCGGGCGGCGGTTCCGGCCGCGGTGGAGGCCGCGCAGGATCTCGAGCGCGGCGCGCACCTCCCGGAGCGCCGGCGGAGCGTCGTCCGGGACCGCGTCCGCGCGGAAGGGGTGCAGCGACCGGTAGCGCTCGCGGAAGGCCAGGAGCGCGCCGTCGCCCAGCGCGAAGAACGGGCCGTGCAGCGTCGCGAACACCGCGAGCTCGTCCTCCGGGCGCTCGATCGCAGCGAGCGCGTTGCGGATCGCCTCCACCTCCTCCCGCACGTGGAAGGACGTCCCGCCCACCAGGAGATGCGGCAGGTGGCGCGCCTCGAGCGCGCGCACGTACGGGCGCGTGACGTCGGCGAGGTGGGAGCGGAAGCGACGGAAGAGCAGGCAGACGTGGCGCGACTCGACCTTCACCCGCTCGTTTGGCCGATCGCGCTCGGTGACCGTCCAGTCGCTCTTCACGAGCCATTCGACGAACGCGGCGATCGCGTCCGGCAGGGACTCCTCGACGCGCCAGTCGACGATCGTCCCGAAGTCGCCGTACGGGGCGGGCACCGGCAGCGCGATCACGCCCGGCTGCGTCGCGACGTCGGCCCGGCACGGCGAGAGCGGCACGTACCGCGGCTCGCTCTCCATCCGCGGCGCGAACGCCGCGTTCACTATCTCCTGGATCTCGGGCACCGCCCGGAAGCTGACGCTGAGATCGACGCGTGCCGCGCCCATCCCGACCAGCTGCTGCTTCACCCGCTCGTAGAGCTCCACGTCGGCGCGGCGGAAGCGGTAGATCGACTGCTTCGGGTCGCCGACCAGGAAGAGCTTGCCCGCGACGGGGCGC
>CAZLYE010000229.1:0-3578 GCA_964562865.1 uncultured Binatia bacterium (SeqCode)
CAGCTCGGCCTTCTGCACGGCGAGCATCGTGTCGTGGAGCGTCGCAGTTCCGCCCGTCGCGAGCGACTGGATCGCGGCATCGGCGTCGTGCTGGAGCGAGCTCACCTGCGCGAGCGAGTCCTTCAGTACCTGGCCGAACGAGGGAGCCCCGTTGCCGCCGGCGGCACTGCCCGTGCCGCCCGCCGTCCCTGCGGCCTCCCCGACGGGGAGCGAGGCGATCCGGCTCACGTCCATGCCGATCTCCTCATCCGCCGATCGACAGCGCGGCGTCGGCCATCCGCTTGGTGGCGTTCACCGCCTGCACGTTGGCCTCGTAGGCCCGGGTGGCGGCCATCAGATCGACCGTCTCCGCGACCGGATTGATGTTCGGGTACGCGACGTAGCCCTCCGCGTTCGCATCCGGATGGCCCGGATCGTAGACGAGGCGGGGCGGTGTCGGATCGTCGACCACCTGGACCACCCGGACTCCCTCCCGCGCGTCCTGCTCGGTGAGGGATTCGAGCGTCGCGCCGAAGGCGGCCTCCTCGGGCTGCGCCACGAAGACGACGTTGCGCCGCCGGTAGGGTCCGCCTGCGGCGGTCCGCGTGGTGCTCGCGTTCGCCAGGTTCGAGGCGATCACGTCGAGCCTCAGGCGCTCCGCGCGGAGCGCGCTTGCCGAGATGCCGAGCGTACCGTTCACGTCCATCACCTGGCTCCTTCGATGGCCTGGCGGAGCAACGCGATGCGCAGCGCCATGATGCGCGCGAGCGCGACGTAGCGGCTCCCGTTGGCTCCGAGCTTCGCCATCTGAAAATCGATGTCGACCGTGTTGCCGTCGGCGCGCGGCGGCGCCGTCGTGTCCTCGACGAGGCGGGGCGCGCTCGTCACGGCGAGGGCATCCTCCGGCCGTCCCTCGAAGGCCTCCTTCAGCGTGGCGTCGAAGTCGAGGTCGCGCGCGCGGAAGCGCGGCGTCTCGACGTTCGCCAGGTTGGAGGCGAGGACCTCGTGACGCCGCTGGTGGAGCGTCAGGGCCTCCGCCAGCCCCTGCATCGTCGGATCGAAGAGGATGTTCGCCATGCCGTGCTCCTTTCCTCAGGCGCCGGCGGCGCTGCCGGCCTCGAGCTCGCCCCTGAGCCGGTACTCGGCCAGCTTGTTGCGCAGCGTCCGGATGCTGATGCCGAGGAGGCGAGCCGCCTGCGTGCGGTTGTTGTGCGTGCGCTCGAGCGTCTGGAGGATCAGGCGCCGCTCGACCTCGCGCACGGTGAGGCCGGCGAGCACGCCCCCCAGCCGCGGGACGGGCGCGTCGCGATCCTCGAGATCCGCCGCCCCGAGCTCGGCGGAGCCCGCCAGGAGCGCGGCGCGCTCGAGCGTGTTCTCGAGCTCGCGCACGTTCCCGGGCCACGGCCGCGCGAGGAGCGCAGCGCGGGCGTCCGCCGACAGGCTGACGCGCCCTCCCCCGCGCGTGAAGCGCACGAGGAAGTGCTCGGTGAGGAGCTCGATGTCACCCCGGCGGTCGCGGAGCGGCGGCAGCACGACGGGCACGACCGTGAGCCGGTAGTAGAGGTCCTCCCGGAAGGTGCCGCGCTCCACCATGTCGCGCAGCCGGCGGTTCGTCGTCGCCACGACCCGGACGTCGATCGGGACCGGCGCCGTGCCACCCACGCGATCGATCTCGTACTCCTGGAGGACGCGGAGAAGCTTCGCCTGGAGCCCGAGCTCCATCTCGCTCACCTCGTCGAGCAGGATGGTCCCGGCGTTCGCGAGCTCGAACTTCCCCACCTTTCGTCCGATCGCGCCCGTGAACGCGCCCCGCTCGTGACCGAAGAGCTCGCTCTCGAGAAGATCGCGCGGCAGTGCGGCGCAGTTGACGGCGACGAACGGCTTCCCGCGCCGGCAGCCCGCATCGTGCAGGTAGCGCGCGAGGAGTTCCTTCCCCGTCCCGCTCTCGCCCTGCACGAGCACCGGCGCCCGGCTCGACGCGACGCTCTCGGCGATCTCGAGGATCCGGAGGAGCGCCGGGTCGCGCGTCACGATCGTGCGCCGCTTCTCGTGCGTCTCGGGCGCGCGGGCGCGCGCCCCGGCGTCCGCCGGCGCGGGCGGCGGTGGGGCCGTGGCGAGCGCCCGGCTCGCCAGGTGGAGCACGTCGCCCGGCGAGAAGGGCTTGGTGAGAAAGTCGAAGGCTCCGAGCTTCATCGCCGCGACGGCGTCCTCGACCGTCCCGTGCGCCGTGACGACGATCGCCGCCGTGCGGCTGCCCGGCCGCCGCGCGGCCCGCACCAGCTCGAGACCGCCGACGCCCGGCAGCCGGAGATCCGTCACGACGAGGTCGACCGCTCCCTGCTCGAGCCGCGCGAGCCCCTCCTCGCCGGTCGCCGCGACCGCCACCTCGAAGCCGCCGCGCGCGAGCACGGCCGCGAGGCCCGCCCGCATGCCCGGCTCGTCATCCACCACCAGCACCATCCGTCGCTCCATCACGCTTCCTCCGCGCGCGCCGCCGGGAGGTCCACGATGAAGGTCGCACCTCGGCCGGGATCGCTGTCGACCGAGAGCCGCCCGCCCATGGCGGCGACGAGCGCCCGCGACACGGTGAGGCCGAGCCCCGTCCCCTGCGCACGCGTCGTGTAGAACGGGCGGAAGATGTCCTCCCGGGCACCCGGCGCGATCCCGGGCCCGGTGTCCGCGACGGTGACCCGCGCGACGTCTCCCTCGATCGCGGTGCGCACCGTGAGCGTGCCGCCGTCGGCCATCGCCTGGACGGCGTTGCGGATCAGGTTCAGGAGGACCGGGCGGAGGAGTTCCGGGTCGGCGACCGCCGGTGCGGTCGCGCCGACGTCTCCGCGCGTCACGTCCACGCGATGCGCGGCGCAGAGGTCGGCGGCGTAGAGGAGCGCGTCCCCGACGAGCGCCTGACAGTCGACGACCACCGCGCGGGGACGCTGCGTCCGGGTGAACTCGAGGAGGTTCGTCACCAGGTGGTTCAGCGCGGCGATCCCGCCCGCCACCTGGCGCGCGAGCGCCAGCGCCTCGGGGCGGTCGCGCAGGTCCTGGAGGAGGAGCCCGGTGAAGAGCTCCATCGCGCCGAGGGGGTTGCGCACCTCGTGGGCGAGCGTGGCGGCCATCTCGCCCATGGCGGCGAGCCGGCCCTGACGGAGCGCCTCGGCCTCGAGGCGGCGCTCGCGTTCGAGGCTCGCCGCGAGGAGGCGGTTCTTCTCCTCGAGCTCCTCCGCGAGCCAGACCACGCGGTCGCGGAGCGCACCGGACTCCCGCTCCAGGCGATCGGTCGCGGCGGCGAAGCTCGCGATCGCGCGCCTGAGGCCGTTCACCGCCTCGGAGCCGGCGAGGAGCTGGGGGATCTCAGCGTCCACGGCCGTTCGTCCCGTCCTTCCCCGCCGCGGCGACGCGGGCGACCACCTTGCGGTCGAGCGTGCCGACCTTGGCGATCTCCGCGAGCGCGTCGGCCACCGCGGTCGCATCGCCGCGCGCACGCGCCGCGCGGACGAGCCCAGCGGCCGCCTCCGCGCGCTCGGCGCCTGCAGCGCCGCGCGCGAGCGCCCTCCCGTAGGCCGACGCCGCGGGCTCCCACGCGCGGTCCTCGAGCG
>CAZLYE010000230.1:0-2899 GCA_964562865.1 uncultured Binatia bacterium (SeqCode)
GCCGTCGGTGAAGACGACGAGGATGCGATGCGGCACGCCCGGGTTGTAGAAGTTGTAGAGCGGGACGGGGTAGAGCGCCGAGAACGTCGTCGCGCGCCCCTTGTAGACCTGGCTGGGCGGCGGCCGGTTGAGCCCCACCGACTGCTCGAGCACGCGCCGGATGAGGAAGTGGTTCGGGGTCGGCATCACCTCGGGGAGCACCCGGTCGGTCATGCTCGCCACGCCCACCGGGATGTCGCCGAGCTTCGGGATCACGTCCTCGGCCTCTTGCTTCGCGCGTTCCAGCCGGGTCGGGCCGTGCGGCCCCGTCCGCGCCGCCATCGAGGTCGACGTGTCGAAGACGAAGAACGCCTGCACGTCCAGCCGCTGGCCGAGCTCCTGCTGCCGCACGACGATCGGCTGGGCGGCGGCCACGCCCATCAGCACGGGCAGGAGGGCGAGCGCCACGACGACGCCCACCAGCTCCCGCCGGCGGGGCGACTTGAGCGAGAAGGCGCGGCGGACGCGTTCCATCCGTCCGTGCGTCAGCCACAGCGCCGCGAGCGGGATCGCAGCCGCCAGCGCGAACAGCGCGTCGAGCGGAGTGAGGAACTGGAAGCCCATCAGAGGCCGCCGCCGACCGCGCCGACGCCGTTGGCGCCGCCGAAGCCGAAACCGCCGCGAGCGTCCTGGTTGAGCTTGTTCTTGCCCGGGTGCGCGACGCGGAGCAGGAGCTCGAGGTTGAGCTTGGCGTCGTAGTTCGTCGGGTCGATCGTGACCGCCTGCGCGAAGTAGCGCTCCGCGGTCGCGATCTCCGCCTTCTGCGTCGCGCTGTTCTCCGGAGCCTCGACCGTCATCACACCGAGGAGGTTCGCCGCGCTCGAGCGCTCCTCACGGGTTGCGCCCGTCTCCATCAGCTTCTGCAGGTCCGTCTGGGCTGCGACGCGTGTCGCGGCCAGGTCGGCCTTGCCGCCCGTGCTCGCGCCGGCGGTGCTCAACCAGAAGAGCTGCACCCCGCGCCGGTACGCGAGCGCGTCGCCGAGCCCGAGCAGCGAGCGCGCCGGGTCGCCCGGAAGGGTGGCGGGAGAGCGCCAGAGCCCGATGTGCGAGCGTTGCGCCCGGAACCGCAGGTCGCTCTGCGTAAGGGCGCCCTGCCAGGCGCGGACGTCGAGCGCGAACAGCACGAGGACGGTCGCGAGGCCGAGCAGGACGACCCCGGCGACGAGCGGCAGCGCCCGGCGGAGACGCTTCATGCCGCCGACTCCGGGACGAGGCGGGAGTTGAAGCGCTCGTTCGCCGCGAGCAGCCCGACGAAGACGAGACCCACCGCCAGCAAGGCCCAGGGCGACGGCGCCGTGATCGGCTCGATGCGCCGCCTCGACGTCCGCTTGAACGCCGACGGAGAGACGAACACGTTGCTGCCGAACAGGCCTGCGAAGACCTGGACGTCCGCCGGGGCAGCGTTGATCGGCACGATCCGGACCGGAACGCGCGCCTGCCGGAGGCCGTTGGCCACGGCGAAGAGCGCGTCACGGTCGTCCTGCGAGTCGTTGAGGTCGCTCATCAGGACCAGCGATCCGTGGGGGATCCCCGCGCGCTTGAGCGCGTTCCAGCCGGCCACGAGGCCGGTCGAGATCCTCGTGCCGCCGCTGAACTGGCTCCACGGGCTCGCTCCGAAGACCGGTGAGCCTTTGCTCACGCTCTTCGGGGCGAAGAAGCGCAGGAACTGCTCCAGCGCGCTCGGCGGGGAGTTCGGCGGCAACAGCTCGTAGCCGACGTCGGAGAACATCACGAGCCCCATCGCCTGGTTCGCCGTGACGAGGCCGCGCACGATGGCCCCGACGCGCTCGAAGGGCGGCCCGGCGACGCTCGCGGACATGTCGGCGACGATCACGCCCGTCTTCGCGCCGACGGGGAGCACCGCCGCCCGCCCGCTGCCGGCGGAGCGCGCGAGGAGTACCGCGCCGGCGAGCGTCGCGGCCAGGGCGAATGCGAGGCCGACGCGCACGAGGGTCGTGCGCTGGGCCTGGCCCGCGAGCTGGGTCAGGTCGCCGAGGCGGGTCGCGCCGCGGCGCATGAGCGTCGTGCCTCTCACTGCTCCCTCTCCCCGTTGCGGCGGCTGATCCCGGCGCGCTCCGAGATCTCCTGCACTTCCTGCTCCTCGGGCTTCGCTTCCGACCAGGCGAGCTCGCGAGCCGTCTCGGAGAGATCGTGGACGTCGTAGGGGAGCTCGTCGGCGACGCGCTCCAGCGCCTTGCGCTGCAGGGTCTCGTCGTCGTGCGCCCGCGCCCAGAAGAACAGCGTGAGCGCCCGTTCGAGCGACGAGGAGTCGCGCGGCCCCTGCGCGGCCCTGGCCGGGCGGAACTGCCACGCCCAGCGGGAGGCGAGCGTCAGGCCGGCCGCGCCGAGCAGCACGGCGACCGTGAGCGCGAGCCAGAAGAGGAGGCTCGGCGACGCGCGGTACGCGGGCGCGGGGAGGGGGGCGAGGTGAGTCGACCAGTGGAGGATGTGGATGGAGATCGCATGGACCTCGGCGGGGCTCAGCTCGGACTCGGCCGCGATCGGCGCGAAGCGGGCGTTGAGCGCGTACCGGACCTTCCCGGTGGGCGACCGGTACTCGATGTGCGCGGGGCTGAAGTGGAAGACCCGCGCGAGGTCGCTGGTCTTCGTCACCGGGATGCATTCCGCGGTGAGGCAATGCACCTTCCACGTCCACATGAGCTGCAGGATCCGTCCGTTGCTGCTGCGGGTCAGCGTCGGCGGGCCGTCGGCCTTGTACGGGTGGAAGTGGACGCTGACGTGCACGTTCGCGGGGTCGACGTACTTCCGATCCGCGACGACCGCGACCTGAACGGTGAGCGGGTCGCCGAAGAGGTGCACCACCGGCTTGATGGTCGCGTACGCCTTGAGCGGGAGGTCC
>CAZLYE010000231.1:0-3597 GCA_964562865.1 uncultured Binatia bacterium (SeqCode)
GACCTGCACCAGCGCGGCGGCGATGTCGGCCTCCTCCTGCGCCGTGGTCGAGGCGTCGCTCAGCAGCGCGGTCCGGACGAACGCGTCCAGCCGGTAGCGGTCGAGGAACGACGCGCCGACGATCGACGTCATGGCCCCGGACACGAGCGCGATGACCGAGTAGACCATCGCGTCGCTCGCCACGAGGTGCGGCGCCGCGACCGCGAACGCGGCGAGCGACGTGGCGGCGACGAGCGCCTGCGGCCGCCAGCCCCACGGGAGCAGGACGACGAGCCCGGTCAGCAGGCAGACCTGGAACATCGCGCAGCGCTCCGCCTGTCCGGCGACGAGGACGTTGTAGCGCATCATGAGGACGACGAGCGTGCAGCACACCGCGGCCGCGATCGCGAGGGTCCGGTCACGGAACCGGCCGAGACGCGTCGCGGCGATGCCGAGGGCGCAGACCACCGCCTCGGCGTAGAAGTTGTGGCGCAGGAGCGCGCCCCGCTCGGGGTGAAAGAGCTCCTCGATCGCCACGACGAAGGCGACGAACAGGAGGAAGACGCCCGCGCCGACGGCGAGCCGCTGGCGCACGATGCGCCGGGTCTCGCGCCGGTAGGCGAGCTCGATCGCCCCGCGACCCTCTTCGGCCTCGCCCGCCCTCACGTCGTCCCCCGGCCCATCGGTCTCGTCCGCGACGCACACCCTCGGCCTCCCGGCGAAGGCGTGCTCTCTCCGTATCGACCGCCAAGCACGGGAACTTTAAGGGATCGCCTTGCCAGGCTTGCGGGACGCTGTGTATTGTCCCGCGGGCATGCCGGCCTACGCGATCGGTGTCGACGTCGGCGGCACGTTCACCGATTGCTTCGTCACCGACGGGGTGCTGGGCTGGCGTGGGAAGGCGCCGACCACGCCCGCGGCCCTGGCGGACGGGCTCGTGGCCGCCCTCGCGTCGGCGGCCGCGGACGCCGGCCGACCCGTCGGCGAGCTCCTCGGCGCGACGACGCGCTTCGCGCTCGGGACGACGGCGGTCACGAACTGCCTGGCACAGCTCGCGGGCGCGCCGACCGGCCTGGTCGTGACGCAGGGCTTCGGCGACCTCTGGCCGATGGCCCGGGGCCACCGGCTCGGGATCGACGGCATGAGCCATCCGCTGCCGACGCTCGTGCCGCGCCGACGCATCGCCGAGGTACCGGAGCGCGTCGACCGTGAAGGCCGCGTGCTCCTGCCGCTCGACGAGCGTGCGGTCGCGGGGGCGCTCGAGCGGCTGGTCGTCGAGGAGCGGATCGAGAGCCTCGCCGTCTGCCTCCTCTGGTCGTTTCGCAACCCGGCGCACGAGGCGCGCGTGCGGGCGATCGCGCGCGAGCGGCACCCCGGCCTCCACGTCTCGTGCTCCGCCGAGCTCTTCCCCGTGATCCGCGAGTACGAGCGCATGACGACCACGGTGCTGAACGCGTACACGTGGCGCGCGTGCTCGGCGTTCCTCGATGCGGTGGAGTCGCGCCTCGCCGCGGCCGGCCTCCGGGTGCCGGTCGCGGTGGTGCAGTCGAACGGCGGGACGTTCGCGCCGGCCGAGGCGCGGACGAAGCCGGTGTTCCTCGCGCAGTCCGGTCCCGTCGCAGGCGTCTCCGCGGCGCGGGAGATCGGCCGGCGGCTCGCGATCCCCGACCTCATCACCGGCGACATGGGCGGGACGAGCTTCGACGTGGCCGTGATCCACGACGGCGCGCCGGAGCGCCGGACGCGCGCGGAGCTCTTCGGGCTCTGGACGGGCCTGTCGATGGTGGCCGTCGACTCGATCGGCGCCGGCGGCGGGAGCCTCGCGTGGCGCGACGCGCGCGGCGTCCTCCGCGTCGGTCCGCGGAGCGCCGGCGCCGATCCCGGCCCCGCCTGCTACGGGCGCGGCGGGACGGAGCCCGCCGTCACCGACGCGCTCGTTGCGCTCGGGCTGATCGACCCGCGGAACTTCCTCGGCGGGCGGGTGGTACTCGACGGCGAGAGTGCCATCGCGGCGCTCGGCCGGCTCGGACGGACGGTCGACCTCGGGCCCGACGAGACCGCGCGCGGCGTCTACCGGCTCGCGTGCGAGCAGATGACGCTCGCCGTGAAGGCGCTGCTCGTCGAGCGCGGCCTCGACCCGCGCCGCTTCGCGTTCGTCTGCTACGGGGGCTGCGGCCCGCTGTTCGGCGCGCCGATCGCCCGCACGCTCGGGATCGGGCGCGTCGTCGTGCCCGGGCTCGCGGCGGTCTTCTCGGCGTTCGGCGCCGCGACGGCCGAGGTGCGTCGCGAGGCCGTGCGCACGCTCTTCCGCCCGCTACCCGTCGACTCGGGCGAGCTCGCGGCGTGCTTCGCGACGCTCGAAGGAGACGTCCGGGGCGACGGCATGCAGCTCGCGCGCGAGGTCGACCTGCGCTTCCACGGGCAGACCTGGGAGGTGACGGTGCCGCTCGCGAGCGTCGACGCCGCGCCGGTCGCCGCCCTGGGCGACGCGTTCCGGTCGCGGTACGCGGCGCTCTACGGGACCGGCGCACTCGCCCACGCGGCCGGCATCGACCTCGTCAACTGCCGCGTGATCGCGACCGGCGCACGTCCGCCGGCACCGCCCGCGCCGCCGCCGGGCCCGCCGGACGCCGCCCCGGCACTCCGTGGCACGCGGACCGCGTGGCTCCCGGGCGGGAGCGTGCCCGTGCGCGTGCCGGTCTACGACGGCGAGCGGCTCGCGCCCGGGATGACGCTCGCGGGGCCGGCGCTCGTCGAGCGGCGCGACACCTCCATCCTCCTCCCGGCGGGCGACCGGGCGCGCGTCGAGCCGTTCGGCGATCTGCTGATCGAGGTGGGCCTTGCCTGACGCCGTGACGCTCGAGGTGATCCGGAACCGGCTCCAGCACCTCACGCAGGAGATGTCGGCGGCGATCGTCAAGACCGCCGTGTCGCCCGTCATGAGCGAGGCGCGCGACTTCTCGTGCGTCCTCTACGATCCGGCCGGGCGCATCGTCGCGAACGCGTCGACCGTGCCGTTCCACTTCGGCGTGTGCGCGGACGCGATCGCCGTCGTGCGCGACCGCTTCCCGCGCGTCGCGCCGGGCGACGTCTTCCTCGCGAACGATCCGCACGACGGCGGCGGGCTCCATCTGCAGGACGTCGTCGTGATGCGTCCCATCTTCCGGGGGAAGACGCGGATCGGGTGGGCGAGCGCGTCCGGGCACATGATCGACATGGGCGGCCTCGTACCGGGGAGCTTCGCCCCGAACGCCCGCGAGTGCTACCAGGAGGGCGTTCGCGTGCCGCCGATCCGGATCCTCCGCGGCGGGGCGCCGGTCGAGGACGTGTGGAGCCTGATCCTGAACAACGTCCGCCAGCGCGCCGTCGTCGAGATGGACCTGAAGAGCCTCGTCGCCGGCACGCACGTCGCGGCCGAGAAGGTGGTCGAGCTCGAGCACGAGTACGGCCCGGCCGCCCTCCGCGAGGCGTTCGCCGCGATCCGCCGGCTCTCGGGGCGCGTCATTCGCGAGCGGCTCCGCCTCGTCCCGCCCGGCGAGTACGTGCACCAGGGCTGGACCGAGTTCGACGAGGAGGCGTTCCTGGTCCGCTGCACGCTCCGCGTCCGGCCCGACGGCC
>CAZLYE010000232.1:0-3438 GCA_964562865.1 uncultured Binatia bacterium (SeqCode)
GCTCTCGACGTGCTCCACCGTGGCCCGGAGGGCGGCGCCGTCCCCCGCGCTCTCGAGGGTGACCGCCTCGGGCCGGACGCCCGCGGTGAACACCGCGGGGACCGTCCGCGTCCGCGCCTCGCCGATCGCCAGGGTCTGCCCCCCGATGCCGATCGCGCCCGGCGCGGCGACGCGGGACGGGAACAGGTTCATCGGCGGGTTGCCGATGAACCCGGCGACGAAGGCATTCGCGGGATGCTCGTAGACCTCGCGGGGCGCCGCCATCTGCTGCAGCCGGCCGCGGTCGAGCACCGCCACGCGGTCGGCGAGCGTCATCGCCTCCACCTGATCGTGCGTCACGTAGATCATGGTCGTCCGCGTCCGTGCCTGGAGGTCCTTGATCTCGGCCCGCACCTGCACGCGGAGCCGTGCGTCGAGGTTGGAGAGCGGCTCGTCCAGCAGGAACACCGTCGGCTCGCGGACGAGCGCGCGGCCCATCGCGACCCGCTGGCGCTGGCCGCCCGAGAGCTGGCGGGGGAGACGGTCGAGCAGGGCGGTGATGTCGAGCAGCGCCGCGACGCGCGCGACGCGCTCCTGCATCGCGCTCCGGCCGAGCCGGCGCATCTTCAGCGGGAACTCGAGGTTGCCGCGCGCCGAGAGGTACGGGTAGAGCGCGTAGTCCTGGAAGACCATCGCCACGTTCCGCTCCTGCGGGCGGAGATCGTTCACGACGCGATCCCCGATCCGCACGCTACCCGCGGTCACGTCCTCCAGGCCGGCGACCAGCCGCAGCACCGTCGACTTGCCGCACCCGGACGGTCCCACGACGACGGCCAGCTCGCCGTCGGCGATGCGGAGGCTCAGGTCGGCGACCGCGTGCGTCCCGCCCGGGTAGACCTTGTCGACGTGGTCGAGCTCGACGCTGGCCATCGTCGCGCCCGGCTCACTCGAAGAAGTGCTCGGGGGCCAGGATCGGGAGCGCCTTCTGCGCGATCGGGTCCGCCGCGAACCGGTTCTGGATGCAGTGGTCCTTCAGGTAGTTCGCGGCGGCGATGAAGATCATCGCCTGGTCGAGCGCCAGGTAGGAGCGCGCGACCTCGCCCGACCGGGGCTCGACGGCGTCGTAGAATCCGAAGTCGCCGTAGACGTCGTAGAACTCGGCGAGCTTCCGGAGGTTCGCGATGGCGAGCTCGGGCGCGACGGCGAGCGCGAGCGCGCTCGCGTGCGGCGTCACGGCGCCCGCCTCGTAGCCGAGGGCGCCGAGCACCTTGACGCCGTACTCGGAGTACGTGCCACCGGGCATCGCGCTCGGCGAGAGGCCCCACACGGGGTAGTTGAGCTGATCGTAGGCGTAGCCGCGCTGAACCGCGACGTGCACGGCGTCGTTCGCGCCGAGGTTGGCGGGCGCCCAGCGCGGCTCGTCGACCACGAGCGTCGGCATGAGCGCCTCGAACATGCTCCCGCCCCACGAGGGGACGTACCGCACCCCGCGCCACTCGTACCAACCGCCCGTCACGGGATGCCCGGCGACGGTCCGTCGCCGGCGTCCCTGCGGCATCTGGGTCTGCCAGCGGCAGCTCGGCGGAAAGGTCCGGACCATCGAGAACCAGTGCTCCTCGGGCACGTCGCCCTTGCCGATCGCGATCAGGCTCCCGAGCCGCGACTCGGCGTAGAGGACGCCGTAATGGAACTGCGAGCGCGTGCCGCGCTGCACCCAGAAGCCGTGCGACATCTGGCGCCGGGTCTCGTCGTAGAAGAAGCGGTAGTTCTGCTGGTCGATCAGGTCCGTCGCCTCGGCCGCGAGGTCGGGGAACGCCTGCCGGACGACGATGAGGCCGGCGGTGAGCCACGACGAATCGACGAAGGAGACGAAGTTGCTGGTGCGCTCGAGCGAGGTGGTGTCGTAGTAGTTGTAGAAGAACCCCTCGTGCGTCTCGAGCCCCCGGAGCGTCCTGAGGATCGCCTGGATCTCCTCCACCGCCGCGGCGTTCGACACGATGTCGAGCTCGGAGGCGGCGACGATGGCGAGCAGACGGAGCCCGATGGTGCTCACGTTGACGTAGTCCCCCACGCGGGCGTCCGCCGGCGACATCGACGTCCCGCCGAGGCGCACGTTGTCGACGGGCAGGTGGTGCTCCGCGTCGGTGAAGGCGGCGAGACCGCGCCAGGTGTCCCGCGCGATGCGCATCACGAGGTCGCGGTCGTCGACGGGGAGCTTCCGCCGATCGGCGAGCGCCCGCTCGGGCCATCCCACGAGCCGCGACGTGACCTGCGGACGTGCCGCCTCCTCGCCACCGAGCGCCGCCTCCCACGCCTTCTTCCTGACGGGCACGACGACGTCGAGCGCGCCGAGCTCGACCGCGCCGCCCACCACGTCCTCGCCGAGCTCGCACGGCTCCTCTCGGGAGCCGCCGCCGGGCAGGATCCGCCTGCAGGCGACGAGGGCCAGGAGGGCGAGAAGCATCGGGGCGGTCCGCACGACGCGGCACCCCTTCGCAGAACGGCGGCGGTTCGTAAAGCGGCCGATGCGGGTCAGTCGCGGAGGTAGTGGCAGGTGTACCCGCCCGGGTGCTTCACCAGGTACTTCTGATGGTAGTCCTCGGCCGTGTAGAACTCGCCCGCGGGGACGATCTCGGTGACGATCTTCCCCTTCCACTTGCCCGACTGCTGGACCTGCTCCTTCACACGCTCCGCGATCCGCCGCTGCTCCTCGTCGTGGTAGAAGATCGCGGAGCGGTACTGCGTCCCGGTGTCGTGACCCTGGCGGTCGAGCGTGGTCGGGTCGTGCATGCGGAAGAAGTACCCGAGAAGCTCCTCGTAGCTGATCCGCTTGGGGTCGAAGACCACCTCGACGGTCTCCGCGTGCCCGGTCTCGCCGGTGGTGACGTCGCGATAGGTCGGGTGCTTGAAGGTTCCCCCCGTGTAGCCGACGCGCGTCTCGAGGACGCCGGGGATCTTTCGGATGATGTCCTCCATGCCCCAGAAGCAGCCGCCGGCGAGCGTCGCGACGGCGCGGTCGGATGTCGCGGCGCTCTTCTTGTCGCCGTCCGGCTGGAAGAGCGGGAGGTACTTCCCGTAGCCCTCCTCCTCGAGCTTCTCGACCGGGATGAAGCGGAGCGCGGCGGAGTTCATGCAGAAGCGCTGTCCGGTCGGCGCCGGCCCGTCGTCGAACACGTGGCCCAGGTGGGAGTCGGCGTTCTTCGAGCGGACCTCGGTCCGCCGCATGAAGAGCTTCTGGTCCTCGTGCTCGACGATATTCGACTCCTCGAGAGGGCGCGTGAAGCTCGGCCAGCCCGTCCCCGAGTCGAACTTGTCGAGCGAGCTGAAGAGCGGCTCACCTGACACGACGTCGACGTAGATGCCGGGGCGGTGGTTGTCCCAGTAGGCGTTGTGGAACGGCCGCTCCGTTCCCTCCTGCTGTGTCACCGCGTACTGTTCGGGGGTGAGCTTCTGCTTCAG
>CAZLYE010000233.1:0-2643 GCA_964562865.1 uncultured Binatia bacterium (SeqCode)
CGCAGATCGGGACAGAGCGGCGACGCGCCGTCGCAGTGGTCGGGCGCGTCGCACTCCCCGCCCGGGCCTCCGCTGACGCACGACGTGCCGTTCGACTGGAGCGCGCACTCGCTGGTGCAGCACCCCGGGAAGGCGAGCGTCGGGAGCCCTGCGGCCGCTGCGTCGTCGCACGTCTGGCTCTCGCCCGGATCGAGGACCCCGTTCCCGCAGCGCGTCGCCGCCAAGCTCACCTGAAAGCTGCACGTCGCGTTCGCGAACAGGTTGTATCCGTCGGGCGTCCCGTTCCCGTCGATCACGAGACTTCCGGGCGTGGTGCAGAGGATCGTCCCCTGCCCCGTCGCGTGGACGGCGCCGGTCATGGGATCGATCGTCCCAGAGGCGGTGAAGGTGGATGGACCGAACACCGTGCAGTTCGCGGTGATCGAGATCGACCCGCCGGTCTGCGAGATGTCGATGCTCGCGCACGGGAACGGCCCGAAGCCGAGCACCGCCCCGATCGCGCCGACGAAGTGCCCGTTCAGGTCGACGTTGGCCCGCGCGGCCGGGGCGTAGAGCGCGACGAGGAGCGCCGAGGCGACGACGATCCGGCTGAGGCGTGCGACCTGCATTGACGACCTCCTCGGGTTGGTTGCGTTGCTCGCGGACGGTAGCCGCCCGCCCCGGGGAGCGTCAAGAAGAAAACGCCGCGGCGACGCTCCGAGTCAATCGGCGCCCCGCTCGTCAGGACCGCCGGCGCGCACCCGCGAGCGCCCGGTCGATCTCCCGCCGCTCCATCCGCTCGCGGATCGCGACGCGCTTGTCGTGGAGCTTCTTCCCCTTGCCGAGGCCGAGCTCCGCCTTCGCCCGCCCCTTCGACCAGTAGAGCCGGAGCGGGACGAGCGTCAGACCGCGCTCCCGGACCTTGGCACGGATGCGGTCGAGCTCGCCACGATGGAGGAGGAGCTTCCGCGTGCGGATCGGGTCGTGTCCGAACTGGCTCGCCGGGCCGTACGGGCTGATGTGCGACCCGACGAGAAAGAGCTCCTCGCCGAAGAACCGCGCGTAGGCGTCCTTCAGGTGCGCCCGGTTCTCGCGCAGCGACTTCACCTCGCTGCCGGTGAGGACGAGCCCCGCCTCCCAGCGCTCGGTGATCGCGTAGTCGTGGAAGGCCCGGCGGTTGACGGTGATGTCCCGCTCGCGGGCCTCCTTCGTCACCCCGCCGCCCTCATCGGGACCTCGCGACGCTTCTCGCGGATGCGGTTCTGCTCGTCGACGAACACGACCTTCGGCTCGTGCACCCTCGCCGCCTCCTCGTCGAGCCAGGTGAACGCCGCGATGATGATGAGATCGCCCGGGCTCACGAGATGGGCGGCCGCGCCGTTCACGCAGATGACGCCGCTGTCGGGCTCCCCCTCGACCGTGTAGGTCTCGAAGCGGTTCCCGTTGGTGACGTTCCACACGCAGACCGCCTCGTTCGGGAGGAGGTCCGTCACGTCCATGAGGCGCCGGTCGATCGTGATCGAGCCCTCGTAGTCGACGTTGGCCTCGGTCACGGTGGCACGATGGATCTTGGCTCGCAGCATCTTGCGTGTCGTCACTTGAATCCTCCCGGCACGAGCAGTCGGTTGTCGATCAGGCGCACGTCGCCCACCCACACGGCGACGCCGAGCAGGCCCGGCGCCTCGAGCTCCGCCACCTCCTCCAGGGTCTCGGGATCCCGGAGCTCGGCGTACTCGAGGCGCGCGCGGGGCTCGGCGGCGATCTCCATCCGCGCGCGGGCGACGATCATCGCCGGCCGCGTCTCCCCCGTCGCCACCATCTCCGCGGCGGCCTGGAGCGCGCGCGGCACGCAGGCGGCTGCCTCGCGCTCCTCCCGCCCGAGGCGGCGATTGCGGCTGGAGAGCGCGAGCCCGTCGGGCTCGCGTACCGTCTGCACGCCGACGACCTTGATGCCGAAGTCGAGGTCCGCGGTCATGCGGCGGACGACCGCGAGCTGCTGCCAGTCCTTCTCGCCGAAGATCGCGAGGTGCGGGCGCACGGCGTGGAAGAGCTTCGTCACCACCGTCGTGACGCCGCGGAAGTGCCCCGGGCGGACCTTGCCGCAGAGCGGCTCGGTCAGGCCGGACACGTCGACGGAGGTCTGGAACCCCTCGGGGTACATCGCGGCGGCGTTCGGCGCGTAGACGACGTCGACGCCGGCCGTCGCGCAGAGCCGGGCATCCTCGTCGAGCGTCCGCGGATAGCGCTCGAAGTCGTCGCCGCGGTCGAACTGGATCGGGTTCACGAAGATCGAGACCACGACGCGCGTCGCGCGCTCGCGTGCCGCGGCGACGAGCGCGAGATGGCCCTCGTGGAGCGCGCCCATCGTCGGCACGAGCGCGACGCGCTCACCGGCCGCCCGCCGTCGGTCCGACCACGCCTGCATGGCGCGGACGTCGACGATCGTCTCCATCAGCTCGCCACCGCCTTCGCGGGCTTGAACGCCTGGGCCTCGCTCGGGAAGACGCCGGCCTTCACCTCGTGCACGTAGGCCGAGGCCGCGCGGACGACCTCGCGTCCCACCTCGGCGTAGCGCTTCGCGAAGCGCGGCGTCCACGCCTCGGAGAGCCCGATCAGGTCGTGGAGGACGAGCACCTGGCCGTCGCAGTGCGCGCCGGCCCCGAT
>CAZLYE010000234.1:0-20311 GCA_964562865.1 uncultured Binatia bacterium (SeqCode)
CCCGCGACGATCATCGGGGAAAGCGATCTCTGAGCCCGCGAGGTCGCGGAGAATCTCGTCCGCGCGCGCGAGGTGCCACGGTCCCGCCGCGTCGCCGTCCATCGCGTGCCGCGCGATCTCGCGGTGGGCGAGCGCCAGGTCGTGCTGCATGTCGAGACGCTTCGCCCAGGCGAGCGCCCGCCGCCACGCCGCGCGCGCGCGGTCCGGCTTCCCCGAGAGCCAGCGGTGGAGCCCCTCCCAGACGGCCGCCTGCGGCCGCCCGATCCTGAACCGGCGCGCGAACGCGCGGAGCTCCGCGACCGCGTGCGTCGCCATCTCCCGGCACGCCTCGGCGTCGCCGCCGGGACGGTATCCGAGCTCCCACAGCCGGAGGCTCACCTCGGCCAGCGTGGTCCGGCCCGGCAGGGCGTAGTAGATGAGGAGCGGCGACTGCTCGCTCAACCGGCGCGCGGCGAGCACGCGGCTCCAGGCGAGGTCGAGCTCGCTCCGCCGCAGGTGGGCGAGCGCGCGGATACCCGTCACGCTGAACTCCGAGCCGCGGTCGGCCAGATGCCCCAGGTCGTCCGCGAGCGACGCGGCCATCTCGTCGTAGGTCGCGAGCGCCTCGTCGTCCCGGCCGAGCGCCTGGAGCGCGCCGCCCGCACCGACCGAGGACCACGCCCGCGCCTGGACGTCGCCCCGCTCCGTCGCCGTCCGCCGCGCGTCGGCGTAGTGGCGCAGGCTCTCGGTGTAGCGCCGGTGCATCTGGTGGAGGTTCCCGAGCGTCAGCACGACGATCTCGCGCCAGCGCATGTCGCCGAGGCTCTCGAAGGTCGCGCGCGCCTGCTCGAGGACCGTCTCCCCCTCCGTCCAGCGCCCCTCGCCGATCAGCCAGAAGCCCTGCATGTGACGGACCCGGCCGAGCGCGTGGCGGTCACCGACCGCGCGTGCCGTGTCGGCGCCCAGACGGAAGTAGCGCTCCGCGACCCGCCGGCCGAGCGTCACACCGGCCGCCATCCCGACGACGGCGCAGCTCGCCGCCAGCTCCGACGACGGCGGTCCGGTGTCGGTGAGGTTCAGGGCGCGGAGGTTCGCCACGAGCGACGGCGTCGCGTCCATCATCAGGAAGGCGACCAACCCGAGGAGCTCGTACGCGCGCGCGGCCTCGCGCCGGGCGGCGTGCTCCGTCTGCGACGGCCGGCCGACGAGTCGCGCGGGCAGGAGCCGGTGCAACGCCTGACGGCCCGCCTCGCGCGCCAGGTCGATCGCCGCGGCCGCGCTGGCGGACGGCACCCGCTGTCCGAGCAAGACGAGCGCGCACTCGAGATGGCTACGCGCGTCGACCGCCTTGCCGATGCGGAAGTACGCCTCCCCGAGCTGGAGCTCCCAGCGCGCGCGGCGCGCGGCAGTCCCGGGCGCGTCGCCCGCGAGTCGCAGCGCCGCGTGGAAGAAATGGATCGCCTCCTGATTCGCGTGGCTCGCGCCCGCCTGCTCGCCCGCGCGCTCGACGGCGTCGACGGCGAGGGTCAGCTCGGCCGGGTCGGGCCGCTCCGGATCGACCGCCGCGGCCCGGTGGTGGGCGAGGACGGCGTGGTAACGGGACGGGTCCGCCGCCCGGGCCCGCTCGTACCACCCGGCGACGGCGCGGTGGAGCGCTCGACGCTGTGCGAACGGGATCAGCTCGTACGCCACGTCGCGCGCGATCACGTGAGTGAAGACCCAGCCCGGCTCGGGGAGCGCCGCGTCGCGCTGCAGGAGATCCACGCGCTCGAGCTCCGTCAGGTCGTGCGCGAGGGCTGCCTCGTCGCCGTCGATCGGATGCACCTCGCGCAGCGCGGCCAGCGAGAACCCGCCGCCGAACACGCTCGCCACCTTGAGCGCCAGCTGCTGGCGCGGCGCGAGACGGTCGACGCGCCCCATGATCGCGCCCTGGATGGTGTCCGGGAGGCGCAGGTCCCGGACGTCCGCCCCGGGCGCGAGCCGCGACTCGCCGCCCGCCTCGACCACCACGCGCCCGTCGCGGAGCGCATGGGCGAGCTGCTCGCTGAAGAGCGGGTGACCGCCCGCCCGCTCCCGGACGAGCGCGGCGACGGGCTCCGAGAGCCGGCGTACGCCGAGGACCCGCGACACGAGCGCCTCGGTGTCCTCCGGGCCGAGCGCCCGGAGCTCGAGGCGGTGCGCGTCGGGCCGCTGGACGAGCCGGCGGTACTCGGCAGGCTCCGGTTGCGGGAGCGGCCGCGTCGCGACGACGAGGAGGAGCGGGCGCACCCGTTGCGCCACGAGCCCCGTGAGCGCCCAGGACGTGGAGTCCGCCCAGTGCGCGTCCTCGAGGACGAGGAGCAGCGGGCGGGTCGCGGCCGCCCGCTCGAGGATACCGACGACGAGCTGGTGGGTGTTGTCGGCGCGCGTCTCCGGCGACATCGGACCGGTCAGGGCGTTCTCGGGGAAGTCGACCGAGACGAGCGCGTTCAGCAGCGGCGCCAGGTCTCGCGCGCCGGGCTCCAGGCGGGCGAGGACGTGCGCCCGCCGCGCGTCGCGATCCTCCGGTGCCACGTCGAGCTCGAGGAGCCGCGCGACGATCGACCGCCAGGCGTGATACGGGGTCGAGGCCTCCACGGCCTCCGCCGCACCGGCGAGCGGCACGACGCCGGCCGCGCACGCGCGCTCGCAGACGTCCGCGACGAGCCGCGACTTCCCGATGCCCGCCTCGCCCTCGAGCACGACCACGCCGCCGTGCGCGCCGGCGACGAGCTCGTCGACACGGCGTCCGAGGAGCGCACGCTCCGTCTCGCGGCCGACGAGGGCGGTCCGCGCGACGACGCCCGCGGGGCCCCGGCCCCGCGGGCGGAGCGCCGCCACGGGTTCGGTCTTTCCGCGGACGGGAAGCGGCGGGAGCGCGTCGAACACGACGCGTGCCCCGCACGCGTCGGCAGTCGCCGCGTCGCAGAGGATGCCGTCGCCGGCCGCGTCCATCAGCCGCGCCGCGAGGTTCACGGCGTCGCCGAGCGTGGTGTACTCGCGCCGGCGCGCGTTGCCGACGGCGCCGCAGAAGACGCGGCCGGTCGCGATGCCGATGCTCGTCCGTCCGCGGAGCGCGGCGTGGAGCTCGAGCGCCGCGTGCACGCCGCGGAGTGCGTCGTCCTCGCGCGCGCGCGGAGGGAGCCCGAAGGCCAGCTTGGCGCACGGGCCGGCCGCGCCGATCCCGAGCCGCGCGACGACGCCCTCGTGCCGCGCGAGCACGGACGCGATCGTCGAGACGGCCGCCTGCGCCTCGCCGAGCTCGGCCGCGCTCAGGTCCGGCAGCTGCACGAAGAGGACCGTCACGCGACGGTGCTCGGCGAGCCACTCGCCCTGGCCCGCGGCGAGCCGGGCCGCGATCGTGGGTGGGGCCCAGACGGCGGCACGCGCATCGGCGGGAGGAACGTCGAGGGGCGCGGGCGGCGGCGCGTCGGGGACGGTCGTCACGCGGAAGGCGCCTCCGGCGAGCGGCGTGCCGGCGACGCCGGCTTCCGCGACCCGCCACGCCGACGGTCCGACCGCCACCTCGCCGCGCCCTGCCCGGCGCTCGGCCGCGCAGGCCTCCGTCACCGCCGGTCCGACGAGCACGACGTCGCGGTGCGCGTCGCTCCACGCGAGATAGAGCGCCCGCAGGCTGCCGGCGCCGATGCCCACGCGGATCGAGAGACGCGGGCCGCCGGAGGAGGGCTCCTGGAGCGCCGTCTGTGCGGCGAGCGCACAGGCGACGGCGCGTCGCGCCGCCGTCCCGACGGAGCCGTCGCCGACGAGCCAGAGCGCGAAGAGCCCGTCGCCCGCGAACTTGACGACGTCGCCGCCGTGGGCGGTGATGACGTCGATCAGCACCCCGAGGTGCGCATCGAGGATGCGGCCGAGCTCCTCGGCGCCAGCGGGCCCCCTCTCCGCCAGCCGCTCCGCGAGCGCCGTCGAGTCAGAGATGTCCGCGAAGAGGAGCGCTCCGGCGAGCGGCTCGTCGGCGGACGTGCCGGAGTCGTCGCGCGTCGCCGCCAGGCGGCGCAGCACCAGCGCGGGAACGTAGCTCGCGAACGCACCGGCGGCCGGCGCCATCGGAAGCGCCGGGTCTACCACACGCGGGCCCGCCTTGACATCGGTATCCGCTTTGCCGATTAGCTCGGGCCGTCCCGATGGCGCCCCCCCTTCCCCGCCCGCCCGTGGTGATCGACACGGTCTTCGACCAGCCGGACCTCGTACGCCGCCTCCTCGAACGGCACGCGCCGTACTGGCCGGTCCAGCGCTACTTCGCCAGCGCCGAGGAGCAGCGCGCGCTCAGCGCGTCGAGCGGCGTCGTCGGCCCCGTCTTCCGGGGCGACTGGGCGTACGACCGGCCGCTCGTGGACGGCGTCGAGCCGATCCTCGAGAACCCGCGCTTCGTCGCCGCGGCGCACCGCCTGTTCGACGCGGCGATCGTGCGGCCCCACATCGTGTACGTGAATCTCAGCCTCCCCATGCCGTGTGGCGACGCTGGGCACACCGACGTCCCGGCGTTCCGCGGGGTCGACCGGACGAGGTACCCGGTGTGGCTCCTCGTCACGATGGGACGCTCGGGCCTGTTCGAGCGCTGGCGGCTCCGGATCGCGACGGCCGTCGCCTGGTTCTACGCGGGCCGCGGCGGCGAGTTCACGTACTGGCCCGACGGTCCCGACCGCGCGCCCGTCGTCCGCACGATGCAGACCAACACGGCCGTGCTCGGCGACAACGACGTCATGTTCCACCGCGTCGAGGCGATCGGCGGACCCGACGAGGTGATGATCCGCGGCCTCACGCTCGACGCGGAGCTCCGCTTCGCGGGCGACGGCGCGTGGGAGGTCGTGGACCACGGACGCGTGCTCGTGCGCCGTTCCTTCGCGGACGTCCGCGTGAGCGTCTCGTGGAAGGGCTACGTCTTCCGCGACGACGCCGAGGCGCGGCTCGTCGACGAGCACACCGACGACCTCGCGTTCGAGGACGTCCTCGGGACGTTCCTCGCCGACCTCGCCGCCCGCGGCATCGCGGTCCGACGCCCCGACGACCCGCTGCACGACCCCGCGTTCGTCGCGACGCTCACGGCCGCGTACCGGCAGTCGCCGAGCGTCTACCCGTGGGGCCGGGCGGCCTGAGCGACCGGCCGGTCGTCGCGCAGAGAAGCGCTCTCCTCACGCACCCCCGTGGCGGAGGAGCCGCCCTGCGTGCTCGCCGGTCTCCCGGTCCTCCTCGATCGTCACCTCGCCGTTGACCAGGACGAACCGGTAGCCGCGCGCGCGCTGGATCCGCCGCCACTCTCCGCCGGGGATGTCGTGCGCGACCTCTGCCGGCAGGCACGCGAGCCGCTCCAGATCGTAGACGACGACGTCGGCGGGCGCGCCCTCGACGAGCGTGCCGCGGTCGCGGAACCCCGCGCAGTGCGCGGGGAGGGCCGAGAGCCGCCAGTGCGCGTGCTCCAGCGAGCACATCTCCTCCTCGCGCACGATGCGGGAGAGGAACTCCGTCGGGTACCGCCCGCCGGTGAAGAACTTCGTGTGCGCGCCACCGTCCGAGACGCCGGGAACGATCCACTCGTAGTCGACGATCTCGCGGAGCGCCGTCCGGTCGACGTTCGCCGGCTCGGCGTAGAAGACGGTCCGGAGGTCGTCCGCCACCGCGACGTCGAGCATCGCGTCGACCGGATGCTTCCCCGTCCGCTCCGCCACCTCGGCGATGGTCAGGTTCTCGAACGGCTTGGTCTCGGGCGTGAAGCAGTCGAGGATCGTGATCCGGGGAATCGGCACGGTGACGATGCCCGACTCGTAGCCCCGGAGCCGCGCGCGGCGCGCCGGGTCGGCGAGCTTCGCCTTCCGCTCCGCCACCGTCCCGACCGTCGCCTCCACCCACGCCGGGTCGTCGTCGAAGAGATTCCAGTCCTCGAAGGTGAACGTGAAGGCCGCCGTCGTGGTCACGCCCTGCCCGTAGACGCGGACGCCGCGCTGGCGGCACGAGTCGAGCCACGCGATGAGCGTTCGGTGCGCCTCGGGAATGCGCACGAAGGACTGGACGACGTTGTAGAGGATCGGTCGCCCGCTCACCTCGGCCAGCTGCTCGATGTGGGTGAAGTCGTGCGCGCCGTCCGCCGTCGCGAGCGCCATCTGCATGAAGCCGTGGTTCCGCTCGGCGAGGACCTCGGCGAAGTGGAGCGCGGTCTCGTCGTGCATCACGTCGGTCACCATCGGGCCGCCGTCGCAGTCGCGCTGCACGGCGCCGGGACCGTCGGGATGGAGGCGCTGCGCGGACCAGCCGCAGCCGCCGGCGTCCATCGCCTCGGCGAGCAGCCGGCGGAGCTCGCGGTGCTCGGCGTCGGTCGGCAGCACGCCGGCCTTGGCGCGCTCGAAGCCGAGCACCCAGATGAGGAGCGGCGCCACCGGGACGTAGGGGAGCACGTTCAGGGCCTTCGGCGCACGCTCCACGGCGTCGAGGAACTCCGGGTACGTGACCCAGCTCCACGGCAGCCCGCGGCGCATCGCCTCGTACGGAATCGCCTCGACGCGCGTCATGGTGAGCATCGCGCGCTCGCGCATCTCGGGGCGCATCGGGGCGAAGCCGAAGCCGCAGTTCCCGATCACGACCGACGTGACGCCGTGCCAGCCCGAGAGCGTCAGGTACGGGTCCCAGAAGAGCTGCGCGTCGTAGTGCGTGTGGAGGTCGACGAAGCCGGGCGCGACGATCAATCCGGTTGCGTCCAGGACCCGCTTCGCGCTCGACGACCGGAGCCGGCCGATGCGCGCCACCCGCCCGCCGCGGATTCCCACGTCGGCGCGGTAGCGCTGGGACTGCGTCCCGTCGATCACGATCCCGTCCCGAATGACGACGTCGAAGTCGGCCATCGCTACACTCCCGCGGCCGTGCGCCGCTCCGTTCCGAGCCCGAGCTTCATCGGGCGGGTTTCCTTCCCCGACGCACGCACGCGCCGTCGAGAACGAGCTCCGTGAGGGTCCGTTCGAGCCCGCGAAGGCCGGCCGGCCCCGCCGCGACGACGCGGAAGAGGACGGTTCCCGCGAAGGCGTCGAAGAGCGTGCCGGCATCGACGTCGGCCCGTGCCTCGCCGCGCGCGACGGCCGCCGCGACGAGCCGCGCGAAGTCGGCGCGCGCCGACGCCTCCATCCGGGGGAGGAGCCGGCGCTGGAGCGCCAGGTTGTCGCGGATGTCGGCCAGGAGGCCCGGGACGGCCGCCATCACCTCCGGCCGCGAGAAGAGCCCGATCGCGTTCCGGACGCACGTACGGACGTCCCGCACGAAGTCGCCCGTGTCCACGACCCGGAGCGTCACGTCGCCCTCGGGGTAGATCGCGGCGTGGACCAGCTCGGCCTTCGTGCGCCAGCGTCGGTAGATCGCGGGCCGGTGCACCCCGGCCCGGCGCGCGACCGCCTCGATCGAGAGGTCGCGGTAGCCGCCCTCGGCGAGCAGGCGGCGCGTCGCGGCGAGGACCGCCGCGTCGACCCGGCGGTCGCGCGGCCGTCCGGCCGGCCTCCTCACCAAGGCGATCGCGGGTGCGCTCGGCATGCGTCCAAGATTACGCTACGCGGCGTATCGTAATCTGCGATCGCACGTCAAGCGCGCGCGGCGTGCGCGCGACCGCCGCCCGGGTTGACGTCGGGCCAGCGGCGGGGCAATCGAGGGCGATGCGCGTGGTCGTCGATCTGGAGCTCTGCGAGGGAAACGGGGAGTGCGCGAAGATCGCACCCGCGGTCTTCGTGGTCGGTGACGACGACCGCGCGCGGGTGCTCGTCGCGCGACCTGCGGAGTCGCTCCGGCCCGCGCTCGAGGCCGCCGTCCGCCGCTGCCCGCGTCAGGCGGTGTCGCTCGTCGAGGAGTGAGCGGCGGCGCCGTCGCGTCAGACGCGTCGTTGGGGCGCGTGCACCGCTGCGCGGTAGATCGCGAGCAGGATCAGGGCGCCGACGATCGAGAGGAGCCACCCGGCGGGCTCACCCGGACCGTACAGGCCGAGCGCCCGGCCGATCCACCCGGCGAGGACGGCGCCCGCCATGCCGAGAAGCGCCGTGATGATGAAGCCTCCCGGATCCGTGCCCGGCATCAGGAGCTTGGCGATGGCACCGATGATCAGGCCTGCGATGGCGAAGCCGATGAAGCTCATGGACCCCGAGTACCGCGCCGGCCGACGTCGCGGCATCCCGGGCGCAGGGGATGTGCCGGGCCGCTCCTCGCCTCGCGTCCGGGATCCGGGACGGCAAGTCCGGCAACCCGGACAGACCCGATCCTTGCATTCCACGGGGGATCGGCAGGAGTATCTGCGGCGGTCGCGATGAGCCAGGACTTCGCCGACGCGGATCCGAAGAAGGTCCGGCAGGAACGCGACCTCTACCGGCGGCTGCTGGAGCTCGGCCGCCAGACCACCCTCGATCCGCTGCTCCGCGACGCCCTCGCGCTCATCGTCGACGTGGTGGGTGCCCGGCAGGGCTACCTCGAGCTGCACCGCGACGACGACCGCGACGGCCCGCCCCGCTGGTGGATCGCCCACGGCTTCTCGCCGGAGGGGATCGAATGCGTGCGCTCCGCGATCTCGCGCGGGATCATCGCGAGCGCGCTCGCGGGGGGCGAGACGATCGTCACGTCGTCGGCGCTGCTCGACCCCCGGTTCAGCGCGCGGCAGAGCGTCATGCAGAGCCGGATCGAGGCGGTCCTCTGCGCGCCGATCGGAGACGACGTCGCGCGCGGCGTCGTCTACCTCCAGGATCGCCTGGACGGGGGGACGTTCGGCGACGAGGATCGCGAGCGGGCCGAGGTCTTTGCGCGCCACCTCTCCTCGTTCGCGGACCGGCTGCTCCAGCGTCCTCCGGAGGAGAACGGGGACGATCCGATGCCCGCGCTCCGGAAGGCCCTCCGGCTCGACGGCCTCGTCGGCCGGAGCGCGGCGCTCGTCGCCGTGCTGCGCCAGGCTCTCCTCCTCGCCCCGCTCGACGTGAACGTCCTCCTCACCGGCGATTCGGGCACCGGCAAGAGCCAGCTCGCGCGCGTCATCCACAACAGCCGACCGCGCGCCGGCCATCCCTTCGTCGAGCTCAACTGCGCGTCGATTCCCGAGTCGCTCCTCGAGAGTGAGCTGTTCGGCGCGTTCCCCGGCGCCCACTCCACCGCGAACCGGCGCATCGAGGGGAAGGTCGCGGCCGCCGAGCGCGGCACGCTCTTTCTCGACGAGATCTGCGACCTCGCGCCCACGGCACAGGCGAAGCTGCTGCAGCTCCTCCAGTCACGCGAGTACTACCCGCTCGGGGGCGTGCGCCCCATTCAGGCCGACGTGCGGGTGATGGCGGCGACCAACTGCGACATCTTGCACGCCGTCGCCGAGCGGCGCTTCCGGGAGGATCTCTTCTACCGCCTCCAGGTGTTGCCGCTCCGGGTGCCGACGCTCGCCGAGCGCCGGGACGACATCCCCGCGCTCGCGGCCCACTTCTGCGAGGAAGCCGCCCGGCGCCACCGCCTCGGCCGCGTCGAGCTGTCGCCGGGCGCGATCCGCGCCGCGCAGATCACCGAGTGGCCCGGGAACGTGCGCGAGCTGGCCCATGCCGTCGAGGCCGCGACGATCCGCGCCGCCGGCGAGGGCGTGCCGAACGTCCAGAAGTCGCATCTCTTCCCGGCCGTCGGCAGCGCCGGAACCGAGCGGCGGCAGCTCACCTTCCAGGAGGCGACCCGCCGTTTCCAGGCGGAGCTTCTCGGCGAGGCGCTCGAGGAGTCCGGTTGGAACGTGACCGAGGCGGCGCGGCGCCTCGACATCGCTCGATCACACCTCTACGCGCTCATCCGGCAGATCCCCGTCACCCGGAAGTGAGCGCGGGTGCACCGGGGTCAGCTGCCGGCGGCGGCAGGCGTCCCGCGAACGGCTTCGAGCGGCATCACGACCTCCCCCATGCGGTCGCCGCCCGGACAGATCCGCGCGTGGACCCGGAGGAGATGGCCAACCGATACGCTCTCCGCGCGACGTCCGGCGAAGGCGACCCGGCAGGTCGGGCATTCGCCGACGCGCCAGGGCTGATCTGTGGCTGTTCGCTTCGATGTCATGCGAGGAGGCCGAGCAACAGCCGTGCCGACGCCCGCCCCTCGAAACGGCGGGGAGGCAGCGCCACGGAGTCCGGGAACCCGGACTTCGCCGCCTCAGAAGCGGGCGGCGGTGAGCTTCACGTCGGCATGCGACCACGAATCCGCGAAGCGACGCTCGACCGCCTTCGCGTCCCGGCCCTGGGCCCTGAGCGCGCGCGCCAGCCCGAAGAGCGACCAGCCGTTCTCGGGGTTCCGTGCGAGGTCCTCGCGAAAGACGGCCTCCGCCTCCGCCGGGCGGCGCGCCGCGAGGAGCGCCTCGCCCAGCGACTGGCGGACGGGATAGTGCCACGGCGGCGGCTCCGTGTACGGGAGCGCGTCCTGGATCCGCACCGCCTCGCGGAGGGCGGCGATCGCGGCCGCGTGCCGTCCCTGCCGCGTCGCGATCTCGCCCCGGAGGTTGGCGGCGGCGAGCCGGAGGAGCTCCCGTGCCGGCTGGTTGTCCGCGACGATCCGGTCGTTCGGCGTGGCGCGCGCCGCCGCCTCGACGATGCGAGCCATCGCCTCCGCCTCGCGGAACCGTCGCGTCCCGGCGAGCGCGAGCCCCCGGGCGTACGCCCACATGGCGTGGGCCCAGTGGAGGTCGCCGGGGGGCGCCGGCTCCGCCAGCAGGTCCTGCCAGTGGCCGAAGCGCGCGAGCGCGAGCCACGCCGTCGGCACGAAGTACTCGGCGACCGGCATCGCGCGCGCCATCTCGGGCGTCGCGATCGCGGTCACCTGGCGCGCCGCCCGGATCGCGTCGGCGCTCCGCCCCTCCATGGTGGCGGCCGCCCACAGGAAGTCCAGGTTGTGCGGGTAGTACATCATCGGGTAGACGCCCTCGGGCTTCTCCCGCGCGATGTACGCCTCGTCGGCTGCGACCGCGCGCACGTTCGCCTCGGAGGCGTCGGCGTAGCGGCCGAGACGCATGTAGACGTGCGACGGCATGTGCACGAGGTGGCCCGCGCCCGGCGCGAGCCCCGGAAGACGCGCAGCGCTCGCGAGCGCCTGCTCGGGATGCGGCGACGCCTCGACGGCGTGGATGTAGTAGTGGTTCGCGCCCGGGTGGTCGGGGTCCTTCTGCAGCACGCCCTCGAGCGTCGCGAGGATCTCGGGCGTCTCCGGTGCCGGCTGGCCGTCGGCGGTCCAGAGCTGCCAGGGCCGGAGGACCATCAGCGACTCGGCGTAGAGCGTCGCCGCGTCGAGATCGTCAGGGTAGCGCGCGGCGAGCGCGCGCATCGCGTCGGCGTAGGCACGGTCGAGTGCCTTCCGGTCGCCGTCACCGTAGCGCACGGCCACCGCGGCGACGTACGCCTGCTCGGGCGCCGGCGCGCGGGGTGCGAGGGCCTGCGCGCGCGCCAGCGCCTCGCGCGCCGCGCGGTCGTGCTCGGCGTCGAGCAGCATGTTGTAGTTCGGGCCGAGCGCGAAGGCGACGCCCCACCAGGCCATCGTGCACTTCGGGTCGATCCGCGCGGCCTCCTTGAAGGCGCGGATCGCCTCGTCGTGGTTGAACGCATAGACCAGCCGGAGGCCCTGGTCGAAGTACCTCTGCGCGAGCGGGGACGACGTGGCGATCGGGTGGTGGTGCGTGCCGAGGTCGTCGAAGAGGGGGACGGGCTCGACCGGCTTGCGATGCCACGCGCAACCCACGAGACCACCGACGACGAGAAGGACGAGGGGCATCCGCATGGTGCGGCGCGCATAGCACATCGGGGCGGACGGCCGGGAGCGCGGGGGACGCTCGTACGGCGGGCCGGCCCGCGGTAGAAGCAGGCCGTGGAGACCCACCGGACCTTCTGCCGCTTCTGTCACGCGCTCTGCGGCATCGAGGTCGACATCGAGGGGAACCGCGTGGTCGCCGTCCGCGGCGACCGGGAGCACGTCGTCTCGAAGGGGTATCTCTGCGTGAAGGGGCGCGAGCTGCCCGAGCAGCACCACCACCCCGATCGCCTGCGCGGCGCCCGCCGGCGGCTGCCCGACGGCACCTTCGCGCCGGTCCCGAGCGACGTCGCGATGGACGAGGTGGCCGCGCGGCTCGGGGAGATCATCGCGCGGCACGGCCCGCGCGCGGTCGCCGTCTACTCCGGCACGCACGGGCTCTTCAGCTCGGCGAAGCGCCTCATCATCGCGTGGATCCAGGGGATCGGATCGCCCTGGTATTTCACGCCGAACACGATCGACCAGCCGTCGCAGCAGACCGCGCTCGCGCGCCACGGGTCGTGGAACGCCGGACCCAACCGCTTCGTCGACGCGGACGTCATGCTGTTCGTCGGCAACAACCCGGGCGTCTCGGCGTTCTCGCGCGAGGGCGGGCCGCCGTACGCCAACGGCTTCCGGTACCTGCGCGACGCGAAGCGCCGCGGCATGCGCATCATCGCGATCGACCCGCGCTGCACGGAGCTCACGCGGCGCGCCGACCTTCACCTGCAGGTGAGGCCGGGCGAGGACCCGACGCTGCTCGCCGGCATGGTGCGCGTGATCCTCGAGGAGGGGCTGCAGGACCGGGAGTTCGTCGCCGCGCACGTCGAGGGCGTCGCGGCGCTCCGCGCGGCGGTCGCCGACTACACGCCCGAGTACGTCGAGGCGCGGACCGGTGTCCCGGCGGCGCTCGTCGAGCAGGCCGCGCGCACGTGGGCGGCGGGACGGCGCGGCACGGCGATGACCTGCACGGGCGTCAACATGGCGCCGCGGCCGGACGTCACGCAGCACCTGGTCATCGCGCTGAACAGCCTCTGCGGGCGCTTTCCCCGCGCGGGCGACCTCGTCCCCAACCCCGGGGTCCTCCTGCCGCCGCGGACCCGCTACGCGGACGTCGAGCCGCCGCGCGAGCTGTGGGGTCGCGGCCCGTGGTCACGCTTCCGGGGGCTCGGGCGGTTCATGGGCGAGATGCCGATCAACGTCTTCGCGGACGAGATCCTGACGCCGGGCGACGGGCAGATCCGGGCGCTCCTCTGCGTCGGGGGCAACCCGGCCGTCGCCTTCCCCGACCAGCGGAAAGTCGTCCGCGCCCTCCGCGCGCTCGAGCTCGCCGTCGTGCTCGACGTCCGGATGACCGCGACGGCCCGGCTCGCGCACTGGGTCTTCGGCTGCCGGCTCTCGCTCGAGAAGCCGGGCACGTCGCGCACGGCCGAGGTGCAGCTCGACGTGCCGTTCGCGCAGCACACGCCCGCGCTGCTCCACCCCGACATCGACGTGATCGAGGAGTGGGAGCTCTTCTGGGGGCTCGCGCACCGGATGCGGACCCCGCTCCGGCTCGACGACGGGCAGGTGGTCGACATCGACCGGAAGCCCACGCCCGAGGAGTACCTCGACCTGCTGCACGCCGGGTCGCGGATCAAGCTCGACGAGGTGCGGCGCCACCCGGGGGGCCACGTGTTCACCCCGGCGGAGCCCGTGCGCGTCCAGCCCGGGCGGCCCGAGCGCGCGACGGCCCGGATGGACGTCGCCCCGCGGGCGGTGATCGACCAGCTCCGGGCGATCCGCGCCGAGCCGGCGCCGGGCGCCGGGTTCACCCATCGCCTCATCAGCCGCCGGATGCTCGAGCTGTACAACTCGACGGGGGACCACCTGCCCGGCCTCCGGCGGCGGTGGCCCTACAACCCGGCGTTCATGCATCCGGCGGACCTCGAGCGGGCCGGCGTTCGGCCCGGGGACGTCGTTCGCATCGACTCCGACCACGATTTCATCTACGGGGTCGTGGAGGAGTCGACCGACGTGCAGCCCGGCGTCATCTCCATGGCGCACGCTCGGGGCGACGTCCCGGAGCTGGATGGGCAGGTGCGGACGATCGGGAGCACGACGGGCCGGCTGGTCACCAGCGAGCGCAACTTCGAGCCCGTCTCGGGGATGGCACGACAGAGCGCGATCCCCGTGAACGTCCGGGCGCTCGACCCCGCCGAGCTGGCGGCGATCGAGCCCGCCGGGGGACCCGCCCTGGCATAGACCGAGGAGGGTGGTGCAGATGATGGAGGAGATGCGGGAGACGGCAACCCCGACGGCCGCCGTCGCCGACGACGTCCGCGCCCGCCGCTTCACGCTGGTCGGCGAGCGGGGCAGCGTGCGCGCCGCCCTCGGCGCGGCGAGCGACGGATCGCCCGGCCTCTGGCTCTACGATGGCGACGACCGCCCGCGCGCCGAGCTCGCGCTCGACGCGAGCGGCGCGACCAACGTGAAGCTGCACGACGGCGACGGCGACGTCTGCGCGTGGCTCGCCGTCGGGCGCCACGGGGCGCCGAGCCTCTACCTCCGCGGCGGGAGCCGCCACGGGACCGGCGTCCGGGGGCACGCGCAGGTCTCGGTCGACGAGCACGGCTGCCCGCTCCTGAGCCTCCACGACAGCGAGGGCCGCGCGCGCGTGCTGCTCAGCCTCGACGAGCAGAGCGGCATGGCGGGCCTCAGCTACACCGACGAGCACGGGAACTCCTGCCTGCTCCTCGGCGAGGACGCGCACGGCCGCCTCCGCCTGGTCGACGTGGACGGCCGTGCGCGCGGCGTGCCGGTCCTGCCGCTCGAGCGGCCGGGGCCGGCCGCGGAGCCCGCGGCGGACCCCGACGTGCGCCTCGCCGCCGTGGCGGAGCGTCTCGCCCGCCTCGAGCGCGGACGACTCCTCCGACGGACGGCGGGCGCCCTCGTCGTCCTCGCCGCCGCGCTGGCCGGCGTGCTCGGCGGCCGGCTCGTCCCTCCGTCCGCGCCCGCGTCCGCACCCGCGCCCGAACGCGCCCCCGCCGCCGCGCCGGGTCCCGTCGTGTACGCGGAGGAGGTCGTCCTCACCGACCACAAGGGCGGCGTCCGGGCGCGCCTCGGCGTCCTCGCCGACGGGACCCCCTTCCTCCGCATGACCGATCCGTCGGACCGGAGCGCCGTCGAGCTCGGCGTCCCGACGGATTCGGGTCCGCTGTTCCGTCTGAACAGCGGCCGCTCGACGATCGTCCTCGACGCGCCGCCGGACGATCTCCCGAGCCTCGGGCTCTACGACCGCAGGGAGCTCGTGTTCCAGGCACCCTCGAACGTCGCCCGCTTCATCCCGCCCGAGGACCTCTGGCGCTGACGGCTTGATCGGCACTCCCGATCCGGCGTACGCAGCGTCACCATGGCACGTACGTCGGTCGAGTTCGTCGATTCGGACGCCCACGTCGTCGAGGGCCAGGCGCTGATGGCGGAGTGCATCCGGCGCTGGCCGGAGGCGTTCTCGTTCACGGAGAAGGGGGAGCTCCTGACCGAGGGCCGTCGCTACCCGGAGCACGAGGGCCCCGGCGCCGGGTGCCCTCCCGAACACGGCCTCAGCAAGGTCGAGGGCATCAACCCGTGGACGCCGGAGGGCACGCTCGCCGACGCCGACCGCGACGGCATCGATCGGATGGTCTTCTTCCCGAGCTTCGGGCTCCGTGCGCCGAGCATGGAGACCCGGAGCATCTCGAACGGGTTCTGCCGGCTCTACAACGAGTGGATCGCCGACTGGTGCCGGCAGGGGAAGGGACGCTTCCACGGCGTCGGCCTCCTGCCCGTCGAGTGGGTCGACGACGCCATCGCCGTCCTCCGCGAGGCCCGTGCGCTCGGGCTGGTCGGCGCGATGATCCCGCCCGCCCTCCGGACGCGGAATCTCGACCACCCCGACCTCGACCCGCTGTACGCCGCGGCCGTCGACCTCGACATGCCCCTCGGCGTGCACGGCGCGCCCGGCATCCACCTCCCGAAGATCGGCGTCGACCGCTTCACCAACTACATCCAGGTGCACTGCGTGAGCTTCCCCTTCGACCAGATGACGGCGATGACGGCGCTCGTGTCGGGGGGCGCCTTCGACCGCCACCCGAGGCTGCGCGTGGCGTTCCTCGAGTCCGGCGTCGGGTGGGTCCCGTACTTCATCGACCGGCTCCACGAGCACCGCGAGAAGCGCGGCGACTGGATCCGGAACGGCTGGCGGCGCGACCCGCGGTACTACGTCGAGGCGGGGAACGTCTGGGTGAGCTGCGAGCCCGAGGAGACCGTGCTCCCCGCCGTCGCCGCGGCGCTCGGCCCCGACTTCATCATGTACGCGAGCGACTACCCGCACTGGGACAGCGACTGGCCGCACAGCACGGGCCCGCTCCGCGAGCGCACGGACCTGAGCGACGACGTTCGCGCGAAGATCGCCGGCGGGAACGCCCGGCGCTTCTACCGGCTCTGATCCCCGGACAGGAAAAAGGAGACACGATGGCTCATCGTTCGATCGGCCCCGCATCCCGGCTGGCGCTCGTCGCGGGCATCTTCGCCGCGGGCTTCTTCTGCGGATCGCTCACCCATCGCGACGCCGACGCACAGGTCGGCGACATGCTGAAGAAGGCCGGCGAGTCCGGCGCGCTCGGCTCGGTCGGCCAGCTCGGGGCCGCGATCGTCGACATGCAGGAGCACGTGAGCGCGCTCCAGAAGAACCTGGACACGCTGAAGAAGGTCAAGTCGGCGCTCGGCGGCTGAGCGGGGACGCCGCCGTTTGCTCCCGGTCGCATTCCCGGGCATGACGAACGGCGATGCGCGCGGTCCTCCCGCTCTCGAAGCGTCCGGTCGACGCCGTCTTCATCGCGTTCTTCGCGCTGAACCTCTTCTTCATCACCTACCTCGTCGACCTGGAGCAGCTCGTCGTCACCGAGCCGGCGCACTTCACCTACCCGCTCTGGCCGCCCGCGTGGATGATCGACCTCGTCCACTGGTGGGGCCGGAACTTCGACCCGGCGCTCATGGCGCGTCCGCCGTGGTGGCGCGCGACGATCTGGATCGACGTCCTCCTCTTCGGTCCGTTCTACGCGTTCGCCATCTACGCCTTCGCGCGCGGGCGGGCGTGGATCCGCGTCCCGACGATCGTCTGGGGCTCCGTCATGATGACGAACGTCACGGTGATCCTCTTCGAGGAGATGATCGGCCCGCACGCCACGCCCGCTCCCGCGCGCGTGCTGCTCGCGAACGCGCCGTGGTTCCTCCTGGGGCTCGCCGCGGTCCTGCGCATGGGCCTCACGGAACGCCCGTTTGCCGCCGTCGCCGCGCCCGTGGAGGCGCGCGCGGCGTGAGCGAGGCGTTCCGGGCGCGCTACGGACCCTGGGCCCTCGTCGCCGGCGCGTCGGTGGGGCTCGGCGCCGCATTCGCCGACGACCTGGCGCGCCGCGGGCTGAGCCTGCTCCTCGTCGCGCGGCGTCCGGAGCTCCTCGAGGCGCGGGCGACCGAGCTCCGCGCGCGGGGGGTCGAGGTGCGCACGGCCGCGCTCGACCTCGGGGCGCCAGGGCTCGCCGACGCCCTCCGGACGCTCACGCGCGGGCTCACGGTCGGCCTCGTGGTCTACAACGCGGCCGACTCGCGGGTCGGCCCGTTCCTCGATCAGCCGGTCGACGCCCACCTCCACATGGTGGACGTCAACTGCCGCGGTCCGGTGGTCGTCGCGCACGTCCTCGGGACGGAGATGGCCGCGCGCGGCCGCGGCGGCCTCGTGATCGTCTCGTCGATGGCGGGCTTCCAGGGCTCGGCGCTGGTCGCCACCTACGCCGCGACCAAGGCCTTCGACACGGTGCTGGCCGAGGGACTCTGGGACGAGCTCCGCGAGCGCGGCGTCGACGTCGTCGGCTGCTGCGCGGGGGCGACGCGCACGCCGAGCTACGAGGCGTCGCGCCCGCGCGGGGGGATCGAGCCGATGGCGCCCGCCGCCGTCGCGGCGAACGCCCTCGCGGCGCTCGGCCGGCGGCCGACGACGATCCCCGGCACGACGAACCGGCTCGCGCGGCTCGTGATGGGCCACCTGCTCCCGCGCCGGGTCGCCGTCCGGATCATGGGGAGCACCACCCGCCGGATGTACGGCGCCTGACGCGAGGTCAAGAACCTGACGCGCACGGGCGCGCGCGCCCGTGGTGGACCGCTCCGCCGCCGCTCCGGCCGGAGGCATGCGCCTTGCTTCAGCCTCCCGGCGCGACGGGCGCGCCGGAGGGTCTCGGTGCCGCCGGGAAGAACCGATGCAATTCGCACCGCGGTGCGGGCAGAGTCGAAGGCGCTGCTCATCGGGCGCCTGCGGGCCGTGCTCTGCCTCGGCGCGATCACGATCGAGCTGAGCGCGCTCGGCGACCTCAGACTGTCGCGGCAGCAGCTCGTGCCGATGCTGCTGCTCAAGATCTTCGCGGTCTTCGCGTACGCGGGCGCGGCGGTCGGCCTCGGGCACATGCGGGACGCCGCGTGGCGGTGGACGGTCGCCGCCGGAGTCCTGAGCGTCAGTCTCATCTGCACCGTCCTCGTCGCGATCAGCGCGCTCGCGCAGGACGCCGTGATGCTCCCGTACCTCCTCACGATCCTCACCATGGGCGGTGCGATGCTCTTCCCGTGGGGCGCCGTCCCTCAGCTCGCGCTCGCCGCGTTCGCGACCTGCGCTTTCGCGGTGACAGCGCAGCTCGACCGCGGGTTCACGGGCCTCTCGCCGAACTTTCTCGCGTCCGTGCTCTCGGCGTTCGCCGCATCCGTCTACCTGGCCTACACGCTCGAGCACCAGCGTTACGAGCGCACCGCGGCCGAACGGCTCCAGGTCGGCCAGAAGCACGTGTTCGAGCTCCTCGCGGGGGATGCGGCGCTCTCCGACGTCCTCACGGCCGTCGTGCGCACGGCCGAGGAGCAGTCGGCGGGGCTCATCGGCTCCGTGCTCCTCGTCGACGAGACCGGGAAGCGGCTCCGCCACGGCGCCGCGCCCAGCCTCGACGACGCGTACAACCGCGCGGTCGACGGCGTCGAGATCGCGCCCGACGTCGGCTCCTGCAGCAGTGCGGCGGCCCTCGGGAAGCGCGTGATCGTCGTCGACATCGAGACCGACCCGCGCTGGGAGGGCATCCGCGACGTCGCCCGGAGCCACGGCCTCCGCGCGTGCTGGTCGCAGCCGATCCTGGCGGCGAGCGGGACGGTGCTGGGCACGTTCGCCCTGTACTACGGCGAGCCGCGGAGCCCCGGCGCGGCCGAGCTCGAGCTGATCGACGTCATGGCGCGCCTCGCGGGGATCGCGATCGAGCGCGCGCAGGCGCGCGGACAGCTCGAGCGCTACGTCGCCGCGCTCGACGCGGCCCGCGTCCAGGCGGAGCAGCAGGCGGCCGACCTCGCCGTCATGCGCGACCAGGCGCTCGCCTCGACGCGCGCGAAGTCGGAGTTCCTGGCGAACATGAGCCACGAGATCCGGACGCCGATCAACGGCATCGTCGGCATGACGGACATCCTGCTCGACACGGAGCTGCGCTCCGACCAGCGCGAGTACGCCCTCACGATCCGCAACTGCAGCGAGTCGCTGCTCACGGTGATCAACGACGTGCTCGACTTCTCGAAGATCGAGGCGGGGAAGCTGGCGATCGAGCGCGTCGACCTGAACCTCCGGACGGTGATCGAGGAGACCGCGGACGTCCTCGCGCAGCGCGCCCACGAGAAGCGCCTCGAGCTCGCGTGCGTCATCCCGGACACGTTCCCGGAGTACGTGCGCGGCGATCCCGGCCGGCTGCGGCAGGTCCTCACGAACCTGGTCGGCAACGCCATCAAGTTCACGGAGCACGGCGAGGTGGCGATCGAGGCGGCGCTCGTCGGCGAGACCGCCACGCAGGTGACGGTGCGGCTCGCCGTCCGGGACACCGGCATCGGCATTCCCGCCGATCGGCACGCCGCGATCTTCGAGAGCTTCACGCAGGCGGACGGCAGCACGACGCGGCGCTACGGCGGCACGGGTCTCGGCCTCACCATCTCCCGCCAGCTCGTCGAGTCGATGGGCGGACGGCTCGGTCTCGAGAGCGAGCCGGGGAAGGGCAGCACGTTCTGGGTCGAGCTGCCGCTCGAACGGCAGGCGGCGCCGCCGGATCGTCCCGCTCCGCCGGCCGGCCTCCGCGGCCTCCGCGTTCTCGTCGTGGACGACAACGCGACGAATCGGCTCGTGCTGCGCGAGCAGCTCGGGTCCTGGGGATGCCGCCCGGTCGAGGCCACCGGCGGCCGCCAGGCGCTCGCGCTCCTCCGGGGCGCGGCCGGGACCGATCCCTTCCGTCTCGTCCTCCTCGACCTCCAGATGCCCGAGATCGACGGGGAGCGAACGGCCCGGATGATCCGCGCGGAGTCGCAGCTCGGCGGCGTGCCGCTCGTCCTCCTGTCGTCGATCGGCGGCGTGCGCGGCGGCGCGGAGGCCACCCGGGCGATGGGCTTCGCCGCGGCGCTCACCAAGCCCGTCCGGCGCTCGACCCTGCTCGACGTGATCGTGTCGGTCCTCGCCCGCGCCGATCCGGCGACGCCCGAGCAT
>CAZLYE010000235.1:0-2540 GCA_964562865.1 uncultured Binatia bacterium (SeqCode)
CTGACCATCGTCGAGGCGGCGGCGCAGCTCATGCCGCAGCTCCTCGACGCGGAGGGCGGCCGGCAGTTCGCCCTCCGGGTGGCTGGCAGCGGCCAGGACGTCCGCCTCGCGACGGCCGTCGAGTCGGTCGCCCGTGCGGACGGCGGGGCCGAGGTCGTCCTCCAGGACGGGGAGCGCATCGCCACGGACGTGATCGTGGTCGCGACCGGCGTGCGCCCGAACCTCTCCACGGTGGCGAACGGCCCGATCCGCACCGCGAAGGGTGTCCTCGTCGACGCCGAGCTCCGCACGAGCCACCCGCGCGTCTACGCGGCCGGCGACGTCGCGGAGGGCGGCGACTTCCTGACACACGAGCCGACCATCCACGCGATCTGGCCGACGGCCGTCGACCAGGGGCGCGTCGCCGGCGCCAACATGGCGGGCGCGTCCATCGCGTATCCGGGGAGCCTCGGCATGAACGTCGTCGAGCTGTTCGGCGTGACGCTCGCCGAGATCGGGCGCTTCCGCGAGGGCCCCGGGGACGACGTGAAGCTCCTCGGCGGCGCGGGCCCCACGGGCTACCGGAAGGTCGTCGTCGACCGCGACGGCCGGATCGCGGGCGCCCTCTACCTGGGCGACGAGAACGGCGTCGCGGAGATGGGAGTGCTCCACCACGCGATCAAGCGCCGCGAGCAGTGGCGTGACTTCGATCCGGGCGCGCCGCCGCGCATCAGCTGCGCGCACCTCGTCCACGCCGCGCACGAGCGGGCTGCGTGATGGCGGAGGTGGCCGTCCGGGTCCGACTCTTCGCGAGCCTCCGCCGTTTCCAGCCGCAGGGGACCGACGGGCCGATCCCGCTCCGCCTCCCCACGGGCGCGACGGTGCGCGACGCGGCCGCGGCGCTCGGCATCCCGGAGAAGAACGCGGGCATCGTCGTCTGCAACGACGCGCACCTCGAGCTCGGGAGCGTCCTCCAGGACGGCACCGAGGTGAGCATCTTCCCGCCGCTCGCGGGCGGCACGAGCGTGGAGGAGGAGGCGGCGCGTCTCCGGCCGATCGCGCGGCGTCTCCGCGAGCACGTGATCCGCATGTTGACGGCCGCCGGCTCCGGGCACCCGGGCGGCTCGCTCTCCGCGGCGGAGATCGTGACCGCGCTCTTCTTCCACACGCTCCGGCGCCGCGCGGGCGATCCGACGTGGCCCGAGCGCGACCGCTTCGTCATCTCCAAGGGACACGGCGTGCCGATCGTCTACGCGGCGCTCGCCGAGGCGGGGGAGATCCCCGTCGACGAGCTCGGGACGCTCCGCAAACTCGGCAGCCGGCTCCAGGGCCATCCCGACCGCGTCGCGCTGCCCTGGGTCGAGGCCGCGACCGGCTCGCTCGGGCAGGGCCTCTCGATCGCGCTCGGCATGGCGCTCGCGAGCCGGCTCGACGGGAACCGCTGGCGCGTCTTCTGCCTCCTCGGCGACGGCGAGACGCAGTCCGGGCAGGTGTGGGAGGCCGCGATGGCGGCCGGGAAGTACCGCCCGGAGAACCTCGTCGCGATCCTCGACTACAACAAGGTGCAGCTCGACGGCCCGGTCACGGAGATCCTGGATCTGGAGCCGCTCGCGGAGAAGTGGCGGAGCTTCAACTGGCGCGTACAGGTGCTGCCCGACGGGAACGACCTCCGCGCGGTCGTCGCCGCGCTCGACCAGGCCGGCGCCGGCGGCGGGCCGTGGCTGATCGTCGCGAACACCGTCAAGGGGAAGGGGGTCTCGTTCATGGAGGGGAAGGCGGCGTGGCACGGGAAGGCCCCCAGCCTCGAGGAGGCCGAGCGCGCGCTCGCGGAGATCGCGCGCCATGGCTGAGGCGACCCGCGTCGCCTTCGGCCGCGCGCTCGCGCGGATCGGCGTCGACGAGCGGATTGTCGCGCTCGACGCCGACCTCGCGAGCTCGACCAACACGAAGGCGTTCGCCGACAAGTACCCCGAGCGGTTCTTCCAGCTCGGCATCGCCGAGGGGAACATGGTGGGCGTGGCGGCGGGGCTCGCGCTCGCGGGGAAGATCCCCTTCGCAGCGAGCTTCGCGTGCTTCCTCGCCGGTCGCTTCGAGCAGATCCGCGTGTCGGTCGCCTACAACCGCGCCAACGTGAAGCTGGTCGGCACGCACGCGGGCGTCGGCATCGGCGAGGACGGCTACAGCCAGATGGGGCTCGAGGACCTCGCCCTCATGCGCTCGCTGCCGAACATGCTCGTCGTCCAGCCCGCCGACGCCGCCGAGACGGAGGCGGCCGTCGAGTGGATCGCGCGGCACGAGGGTCCGGCGTATCTCCGCGTCACCCGGCAGAAGGTGGCCGACGTGTCGCCCGCGGGCCATCGCTTCGAGTGCGGCCGGGGCGTCGTCCTGCGCGAGGGCGGGGATCTGACGATCGTCGCGTCGGGCGCGGTCGTGGGCCACGCGCTCGAGGCCGCGGAGCGGCTCGCGACGGCCGGCGTCCGAGCCGCCGTGCTGAACGTGCACACCCTCAAGCCGATCGACGGCGCGCTGCTCGAGGAGTGGGGCACCCGGACGGGCGGGAT
>CAZLYE010000236.1:0-7110 GCA_964562865.1 uncultured Binatia bacterium (SeqCode)
GTGTCGATCCCGATCTTGTACGGGAGGTCGACGAGCACCCGGCGCTGCGGCGTGTGACCGAAGACCACCGTGTGCGGGAGCGCGTGGCGGCTCCCGATGAACTCCTCCCGGATCCAGAGGAGGTCCTCCGGGTCCTGCTCCTCCAGCGAGCGGTTCGGACGGATGCCCGCGTGGACGAGGAGGAAGCGGCCCGCGACGAACGACTTCACGAGCCTCGCGAAGAACTCGACGTGTCCCGGCGGGAACTCCTCGGCCGCGCGCGCCCCGGGGACGTCCGCCGGGATGCCGTAGCTCCGGAGCGTCGCTGAGCCGCCGTTCCCCCGCCAGGCCTCGCCCCACTGGCCGGGGCGGCCGAGGTACGCGCTGCACATCGACTCGTGGTTGCCCTCGAGGAAGACGGTCCGCACGTCGTCGCGACGGCGGAGCGCCAGCATCTGGTCGACGACCGCGCGGGAGTCGGGCCCGCGGTCGATGTAGTCGCCGATGAAGGCGAGCGTGTCGCCGCGCGTGAGCGGCAGCGCCGAGAGGAGCACGTCCAGCTCGCGGGCGCAGCCGTGAATGTCGCCCACCACGTAGAGTCGGCCCGCCATCTCAGCGCCGTCCAATCAGATCCTCGAGCGTACGAGCGTCCGCGAGGATCCGCAAGGCGGCCGTGTACGGGTCGACCTCGCCGCCCCGGACGGCATCGAGGAGCGCGCCGAGGCCGTCGGGCGCGGTGCCGAGCCCACGCTCGATCCGCCGCCGGAGCTCCTCGTCGAGGATGTCGAGGAGCTCCCCCTCGCGTCGCCGGCGGTCGCGAGCGGCGCGATCGGGGTCCGCCGCGCAGAACGCGCGGTGCTGCTCGAGTGCGGCGACGAGCGCCTCGGTCCCGACGTCGGCCGCCGCCTGCGTCAGCAGGACCGGGATCGCCCACTTCCCGTCCGCGCGCAGGTGGAGCATCTGCGTGAGCTCCGACGTCATCCGCTCGGCGCCCTCGCGGTCGGCCTTGTTCACGACGAACACGTCGGCGATCTCGAGGAGCCCCGCCTTCATCACCTGCACCGCGTCACCGGCCTCCGGCACCAGGACGACGACCGTCGTGTCGGCGAGGCGCATGACGTCGAGCTCGGTCTGGCCGACGCCCACCGTCTCGACCAGGATGCGGTCCATCCCGAACGCGTCGAGGAGGCGGATCACGTCCCGCGTGGCGCGCGCCACTCCGCCATGGCTCCCGCGGCTCGCGAGGCTCCGGATGAAGACGCCCGGGTCGAGGAAGTGCGCCTGCATGCGGATACGGTCGCCGAGGACGGCGCCGCCACTGAATGGGCTGGTCGGGTCGATTGCAACGATGCCCACGCGGTGACCTGCGGCGCGCATCCGCGCGGTCAGACGGTCGGTGAGCGTCGACTTCCCCGCCCCTGGCGGACCCGTGACGCCGATCACGTGCGCCCGGCCGGTGTGGGGGTGGAGGCGCCCCATCACCGCGGGGAGCGCCGGCGCCCGGTTCTCGACCAGCGTCATCAGCCGGGCGAGCGCGACGCGGTCGCCCGCGAGCATCCGCTCGACCAGCCCCTCCTCTTCCCTACTCACCCCGGAACCTCGCCGGTCGCTTCTCCATGAAGGCCAGCACGCCCTCGCGGCAGTCGGCACTCGCGAAGAGCCGTCGCTGCGCGATTCTCTCATCTTCCATCACTGCATCCAATGCCGGGCCGAGGCTCGCGTTGAGGTTCGCCTTGATCGCCGCCAGCGCCAGCGGCGGTCCGGCGGCGAGCCGGCGCGCCAGCGCCGAGGCGGCCGCGCCGAGCTCCGCCGCTTGGTGAACGTGGTTCACGAGGCCGATCCGGCACGCCTCCTCGGCGTCGATCAGGTCGCCCGTCATCGCGAGCTCGTAGGCGCGGAGCCCGACCAGGCGTGGGAGGAGCCAGCTCGCGCCGCCGTCGAGCGTCAGGCCGACGCGGACGAAGATCAGCGAGAAGCGCGCGCGGTCGGACGCCAGCCGGATGTCGGCCGCGAGCGCCAGGCTCGCGCCGAAGCCGGTCGCGACGCCGTCGACCGCGGCGACCACCGGTTTCGGCATGCGTCGGAGCGCGCGGATCGCGGGATGGTAGGCGCGCTCGATGAGATCACCCTCGGCGGGGGCCGTCATGGCCTCCTTCAGATCCGCACCGGCCGAGAACGCGCCGCCCGCGCCGGTGAGGAGGACACACCGGACGGCCGCTTCGACGCCCGCCTCCGCGAGCCGCCGGTGAAGCCGCGTGATCAGCTCCTCGTCCAGTGCGTTCTTCCGCTGCGGACGGTTGAGCGTGAGCGTGAGAACGCCGGCGTCGAAGCTCTCGAGCAGCGATGGCTCCATGGCTTCCCTTAGCACGGGGCCGTCTTGACCGCCCGGCCGGTCGCGACCAGGATACCGCCGATGGGAGCTCCTCCTCCCCTCACCGTCCACGCCTTCACGCGGAGCGGGCTCGTGCTGACCGGGCTTCTCCTCCTCGCGGTCGGCCTCGGCAACATGGTCGCGGGGCGGACGAAGATCGCGCAGTACAAGGACGTGCTGAGCGTCACGTCGACTCTGCCGCCCGCCCCCGCAGACCCCGCCTCGCTCTTCCCGCGCCCGAGCGAGGGTGAGGAGCGCTCGCACCTCGTCCGCGCGAAGCTCGCTTTCTACCAGCTTCTGCTGACGGCCGGGCAGCTCCTCTCCGCGTCCGGCGCGGCGCTCGTCGGCTTCGGCGCGCTCCGGGTGTGGTGGCTGGCAGCCCGCCTCCCCGCCGACGTCACGGCCGCGAATTGACTTCGACTTCCGCGGCGTTTACAACGCGAACAAATTTGCACACCGCCCGCGGCTGAGCGGTCGGTGAGCGGTCGGCCCCGGGGGCCGGCGGGAGATGCGGAGCGGTGGCGGTGCGGAGGATGGCGGGGGGACGCCGGCGGCGGGACGACCCGGGAAGCACGGGTCAGGCCGAACGACTGCTCGCCGTCCTGGTCCGTGCCGTGGGTCTCGACCGGGCCTCGCTCGCGTTCGACGACGGCGCGGGCGGCGACCTCGCCGGGCTGACGAGCCCTCCACGGGCTGCCGGAACGCCCGAGCCGGGTCCCGGGGGTCTCGCGCTGCCCATCCACTCCCAGAGCCGCTCGATCGGGCGCCTTCTCCTCCACGCGAAGCCGGGGGCGACGCTCTCGGCCGCCGACCGGGCGCTCGCCGAGGCGGTGGCGGCCGCCGTCTCCCAGCTGGTCGAGGCGCGCCGCCTGTCGTCGGATCTCGTGCGGACCCGGGAGCTCCTCGCGCGAGCCGATCAGCTCTCCGCCCTCGGCATGCTCGCGGCGAGCGTGGCGCACGAGATCCGCAACCCGCTCGTCTCGGTCCGCACCTTCATCCAACTCGTGCCCGAGCGGATCGCCGACGAGGAGTTCCGGATCGGGTTCCGGGACCTCGCCCTGGCGGAGATCGAGCGCATCTGCGCGCTCATCAACGACCTCCTCGCCTTTGCGCGTCCGCCGGCCCAGCGCGAGCCGACGGACCTGAACGAGGTGGCGGCACAGATCGTCCGGCTCCTCGACGCCGAAGCCCGCAGGCGCGACGTCGCCGTCACGTGCCGCGCCGACGAGAGCCTCCCGCGGGTCGTCGTTGACGAGGCGCAGGTGAAGCAGGTCCTGATGAACGTGATCCTGAACGCGATCGAGGCGTGCGAGCCACACGGGACGGTCGCGGTCGTCACGCGCCCCGAGGACAGCCGGGGCGAGCGTTGGTGCGCCGTCATCGTCGCCGACTCCGGCTCCGGGATCGCGCCGGAGCACGTCGAGCAGATCTTCGACCCCTTCTTCACGACCAAGGACAGCGGCAGCGGCCTCGGGCTCTTCATCGCCCGCCAGATCGTCGACGAGCACGGCGGCTACATCACCACGGCCACGCGCCAGGACGGAGGGACGGAGTTCGCGATCCACTTCCCTCTGGTGGCCCGGGTGGCGGATGTCGACGCCGGGTGAGCCGCGCGGCCGGACGATCGTCCCCGACCTCGCGGCCGACGCGGCGGCTGCGGTCCTCACCCCACCCCGACTTCCCGCCGCCGCCATGGCGCGGCTGCCCCTCGCGCGCGTGGCCGGCGCCAGCGCCATCCCGGTGCTGCTCGCGGCCCCGGCCGCCTCGGGTCGCCTCCACGTCGCCCGCGCGCTCCACGCGCTGGGAGGGCGCGGCGGGCCGCTCGTCGCGGTGTCCGGGCGGCGCCCTCGGCTCGACGGGCTTCCACCCGACGCCACCCTCTACCTCGACGTGGCCGCGCTCGCGCCGGAAGCGGTCCTCGTGCTCGAGGCGTTCCTTGACGACGGCGCCGTGTGGGTCCTCGCCGCTGCGGAGCCGGGCGCCGACGTCCCGCTCGCCGCGCGGCTCGGGGCGGTCGTCCTCGAGGTGCCGCCGCTCGCTGCGCGCGCGGCGGACCTGCCGGCGATCGCGACGGACGTCGTGGCGCGGCTCGCGCGTCGCGCGGGGCGCCCGGCGCCGGGGCTGGCACCGGCGGCGCTCGAGCGCCTCGCGGCGCACGCCTGGCCGGGCGACGTCGCGGAGCTCGAGGCGGCGCTCGCGCGTGCGATGCTCATCGCCGGCGGACGCACGATCCGTGCGGAGGACCTGGCGCTCGCGGCTCCCGACGCGGCCCCGGCGGCGCCGCCACCGGCCGCGGCCAACGGCGCCGGGGAGCTCGAGTTCGTGCTCGCGGAGCTCGCGCACGAGCTCAGGAACCCGATGGTGACGATCAAGACCTATGCACATCACCTTCCGGCGCTGCTCGAGGATGCCGCGCTGCGCGCCCGCTTCGAGCGGCTCACGGACGAGGCGATCGAACGGATGGATGGTCTCCTCGAGAACGTCCTCGCGTTCGCCCGGCTCGGCGCCCCGCGGACGGAGCCCGTCGCGGTCGGGCCGCTCCTCGCGCGCGTCCTCGCGGACGTCGAGCCGGAGCTCGCCGGGCGCGCGGTCCGCGTGCAGCAGAGCGGCGGGCCGGACGTCCGCTGCGCCGCCGATCCGGAGCAGCTCGCTTACGCGCTCCGGAACCTGTTCACGGGCGTGGCCCGCGAGGTGCCGGCACAGGAGCGGCTCGCGCTCGAGGCGACGGCGAACGGCGTCGTGACGCTCCGCTTCGCGGCGGGTCCGGGCGCGGCGGACCGGCTTCGCCGCCTCGCCGCACCCGGCGACGACGCGAGCCTCGCCGACCCGACGCTGCAGCCGCTCGCCTTCCGGCTGGCACGGGCCGTGCTGGAACGGAACGGCGGCGCGCTGACGGTGGTGCCCGAGGCGGGTGATGCGACGAGCGTCGTCATCCGCCTGCCCACTGCGCATGCGGAGGGACGCGGATGACCGGGGACGGAGGACAGGCGGTGGAGACGCGGGAGACGGCCAGGCGGCGCGTGCTGATCGTCGACGACGAGCCCGGCGTGCGGGAGTCGCTCAGGATGGTGCTGAAGAGCGACTACGACGTCGCCGCGGTCGGCTCGGCCTCGGAGACGCTCGACACGCTCGCCTCGACGCCGGCGGACGTGGTGCTGCTCGACATCGTCATGCCGGGCGTCGACGGGATGGCGCTCCTCGAGGAGCTCCGGAGCCGCTTCCCCACCCTCCCGATCATCATGCTCACGGCCACCAAGACCGTGAAGACGGCCGTGCAGGCGATGAAGCTCGGCGCCTTCCACTACATCACGAAGCCGTTCGACGTGGACGACCTCCGCGCGCACCTGGACAAGGCGACCGAACAGGCCGCGCTCGTCCGCGAGGTCGAGGAGCTCCGCACCGAGGTCGGGCGCCGCTACCACATCGAGAACATCATCGGCCGGTCGGCGAAGATGCAGACGGTCTTCAAGACCGTGCTGACGGTCTCGCCGCTCAAGACGACCGTCCTCATCACGGGCGAGAGCGGCACCGGGAAGGAGCTGATCGCGAAGGCGATCCACTACCAGAGCCCGCGTTCGCGCCGCCCGCTCGTGACGCTCAACTGCGCCGAGATCCCCGAGACGCTCCTCGATAGCGAGCTCTTCGGGCACGAGAAGGGCTCCTTCACCGACGCGCACACCCGGAAGCTCGGGCTGTTCGTGCTGGCGCACGAGGGGAGCCTCTTCCTCGACGAGATCGGCGAGATGGGCCCCGCGACGCAGGCGAAGCTCCTCCGCGTCCTCGAGCACGGCGAGTTCCTGCGTGTCGGCGGCACGAAGCCGATCACCGTGGACGTGCGGATCATCGCGGCGACGAACCGCGACCTGGCGCTCGGGCTGAAGGAAGGGACGTTCCGCGCGGACCTCTACTACCGGCTGAACGTCGTGACGGTGCAGCTCCCGCCGCTGCGTGAGCGGCGCGACGACCTGCTCCTCCTGATCCGCCATTTCGGCCAGGCGAAGGCGCGCGAGATGGGTGTCCCGGAGAAGACCTTCAAGCCCGAGGCCGTGGACACGCTCATGCGCTACCACTGGCCGGGAAACGTCCGCGAGCTCGAGAACCTGATCGAGCGACTGCTGGTCCTCTCCGACGGCCCGGTGATGGACGTCGAGGACCTGCCCGACCAGGTGCGGCGCAGCGAGCAGGATCCCGGCACCATCAAGGAGCAGGTGCTGCAGGGGCGGAAGTCGCTCGGCGACGCGGTCGATGAGTTCGAGCGCGAGATCATCCAGGAGGCGCTCTCGCAGACCGACTTCAATCAGACGCGCGCGGCGGAGATGCTCGGGACGACGCGGCGGATCCTGAAGTATCGGATGGACAAGCTGGGCATCGGACACCCGGAGCGGGACAAATACTGAGCAAAATCGCGGGTCGGGTCCGCGACGAGCCCTGGTGTGTCCGTGAAGTGTGTCCGTGTCGCCGTCAGGCGGCCCCTCGATCCGCCTTCGGCGGCTCGCTCAGGTTCCGCACGTAGCTCTCGACCTTCTCCAGCGCCGCCCGCTGCACCGACTCCTGGCGGATGCCGTAGCGCTTGAAGATCGCGAGCGAGCGGTGCCCCGTGATCGTCGTCGCGACGCTGTCGGGGATGCCCGCCCCCGTCATGTTCGTGACGGCGGAGTGCCGCGTGTTGTGGAAGACGTAGCCGCCGGCCTTCCGCCCGCACAGGATGCCCGTCGCCCGGCACGCCTCGCTCCATTCTGACTGCAAGCGCCCGAGGCACG
>CAZLYE010000237.1:0-10575 GCA_964562865.1 uncultured Binatia bacterium (SeqCode)
GGCGATGCGTCCGCCGGAGCGGGCACTGGCTTCGAGCGAGATCGGCACCGGGGCGTCGGAGGCGGCGACGCTCCCCACGTGGGCCTCCTCGACGGCCAGCGCGAGCGTCTCGTCGCCGGTGGCGGCGTCGAGGTGGTGCACGGTGCCGCCCACCAGCTCGGCGCTCGCGACCGTGATCGCCCAGGGTGGCGTCTCCTCGCCGGCCGACGCGTCGCTCGCGCCGAGGAGCCCGGTGACGTCCACCTGCGATCCCGTTCGTCGCAGCCACACCTGCGGCTCGCGGACCCTCAGCCTGCCGAGCGAGAGTCGGTGCTGGCCGAGGTCGGCGGCGAAGTGGGGGAGCGTCGCGTCCGCGACCCGGAGCCCCTCAACGCCGTGGCGGCCGAGCGTCAGGTCGCGGACGGAGAGGGCCCCCGAAACCGTCCGCCGCACGGCGCCGGCGGGACCGCTCTGCTCGTACTTGGCGTGGAGGCTCGCCCGTCCGCGAACCTCGCGGCCCGGCAGCGCCCCGGCGAAGAGGAGCGCGCGGGCGACGTCGACGTCGCTCGCCGAGGCCCGCAGGCGAACACGCTGCGCGCTCGCAGAGCTGTGGATCCGGCCGACGGCCGAGAGCGGGGCGCGGTCGAGCCGGCCGCGTGTCCACGCCGTGAGGCGCGTCACGTCGTCGACGGAGGCGGAGACGTTGAGCCGCCTGAGATGCAGGAGCGAGCGCCGTCCGTGGAGGGGCTCGAGACGGATGACCGCCCCCGGTGCCTCGATCCCGTCCAGCTCGAAGGCGGGAGACGGTTCCGCGCTCGCAGTCTCCCTGCCGTCGCGGGGCGGCAGGGGAAGGGACCAGCCGTCCTCGGTGGCACGCAGACGGAGGCGCGCGCCTTCGATCTCGGTCGACGCGACCCGGTAACGCCCACGGAGGGCGTCCCACACCCGGACGCGCACGGCGATGCGCCGGGCGGAGAAGACGGCCGGACCGCTGTCGGCGGCGATGCGGACCGACCGCACGGTCCACCAGCCGCTGAACGGATTCCAGCCGATCCAGCCGAGACGGACGTCCGTCCCGAGGCTCCGGGCGAGCCGTCGCGCGGCGACGCCGGCGAGCCACCGGGGCGCCACCGCGCCGAAGAGGACGAGGACCGTTGCGACGACCACGAACCCGATCACGATCCGCCGCCCCCGCACGGCGCCCGTCTAGCGAGCGGTTCCTGGCCTGTAAAGCACCGGTCGGGCGTGCTGACGCCATCCGTTGCCGCGCCCGGGGCGGTTCGCTAAGCAGGCGCCATGCGCCATCCTGCTCTCCTCGACCGCGAACGCTCCGCGCTCGTGCTGATCGACGTTCAGGAAGGGTACCGGCGGGCGCTCCCGGGGTGGGATCGTGTCATCGCGGCGAGCTCGCTCCTCGTGCAGGGGGCCGCCGTCCTCGGCATCCCGCTCCTGGTGACCGAGCAGTACCCGCGGGGTCTCGGGCACACGGCCGTCGAGCTCGCGAGCCGGTTCCCCGCGGGTCTGACCGTGATCGAGAAGATGACGATGAGCTGCTGCGGCGCCCCTGCATTCGCCGAGCGCGTCGGCGCGACCGGACGCCGGCAGATCCTCGTCGCCGGTATCGAGACGCACGCGTGCGTCAACCAGACGGTGCACGACCTCCTCGCGCTCGGCTATCAGGTGCACGTGGCGCGCGACGCCACGTCGTCGCGCCGCCTGGCCGACGTCGAGCCCGCGTGGGACAAGATGCGCGCGGCGGGCATGCTGCCCACCTCGAGCGAGCAAGCACTCCTCGAACTCGTCCGGGGTGCAGACGCTGCCGAGTTCAAGCCGCTCCAGCGTCTGCTGAAGGAAGCGCCGTTACCGCGCGATTGACGTGCGCGTCGCGTCGATCAGTGCTTGTGCTCGATCTTCTTCCCGTAGGTGACTTCGCCCTTGTCGACGCGCAGGGAGAAGCCGCATTCCGGATTCGTGCACGCCCACGCCTTGAAGATGACCGAGGCCCCCTCCTGCCCGTAGTCCGAGAGCGGGATCAGGGTTCCGTTGTTGCATTTCTGGCACTTGGGAAGTTCCATCACCCCTCCTCCCGCCCAGACGGCCCCGGCCAGGCAGAGTCGGATGCAGCTTGTTGAATCTAGACAAACACCCCAGCCTAAGCAAGCACTTGCGCGCCTACCGCGCGCCGCATCCGAGTGCCCCCGAGAGGAATCGAACCTCTACCCCAGGCTCCGGAGGCCTGTGTGATATCCATTTCACCACGGGGGCGCGGCTGGCCGGCTATCACATGGCCCTCCCAACGTCCACCGAGCACGACGCGCGGCGGGTCAACGACCGGGCGTCGCGTCGAGATCGCGGCGGACGTGGCCCAGCATCTCGACCAGCTCGCCGTGCAGCCGCCCGTTGGATGCCGCCGTCTCGTCTCCGGTGAGGCGATGCGGCGCTCCCGAGAAGTCGGTCACCCGGCCGCCCGCCTCCTCGACGATGAGGCGTCCGGCCGCGGTGTCCCACGGGCGGAGCTTCCATTCCCAGAAGGCGTCGAGCCGCCCCGAGGCGATGTAGCAGAGATCGAGGGCGGCGGAGCCGCTCCGGCGGACGCCCTGGGCGCGGCGCATGCCCTCCGCCAGGAACGCCAGGTAGAATGCGGTACGCTGGCGCCGATCGTAGGGGAACCCCGTCCCGAGGAGAGCGTGCTCGAGCCGGCCGGTGTCGGAGACGCCGATCGGGACCCCGTTCAGGCGGGCGCCGCCGCCGCGGACGGCCGCGAAGGTCTCCCCCCGCATCGGGTCGTGCACGAGCCCGAGGAGGAGGTCCTCACCGTCGGCAAGGGCGATCGACACGGCGAAGTGCGGGTACGCATGCGCGAAGTTCGTCGTGCCGTCCAGGGGGTCGATGTACCAGCGGTGGCCGTCGCGACCGGGGCGGGCCGCCGACTCCTCGGCGACGATCCCGTGGTCCGGAAAGGCGGCCGAGATCGCGTCGACGATGAGCTGCTCGGCGTCCCGGTCGGCGGCCGTCACGAGGTCGACCTCCGACTTGAACGAGACCTCCTGCCGCTCGCCGTAGCGGGCGCGGAGGAGCCGGCCCGCGCGCGCGGCGGCGTCGTGAGCCACGCGTTCGAAGGCCAGCACGCCGGGCCTTCTGCCACAGGGTCCGGGCGGGGGCAATCGATCGAACGCAGGTTGACATCAAGGGAGGCAGAACCTAGCATCCCGGGTTTTGCGGAAGCGGCTCGGTCGGGGTGGTGGGCGGTCGCCAAGTTGGTAAGGCACCGGACTTTGGATCCGGCAGCGAAGGTTCGACTCCGTCCCGCCCAACGCGCGGGAAACGCACGGGACGGCCGGTGAAGGACGAGATCAAGATATTCGCGGGAAGCTCGAACCGCCCGCTGGCGGAGGCGATCTGCGCCTACGTGCGCGTGCCGCTCGGGCAGGCCGAGGTCGGGCGCTTCAGCGACGGCGAGGTGCAGGTCGAGATCACGGAGAACGTCCGCGGCGGCGACATCTTCGTGATCCAGTCCACCTGCACGCCCACGAACGACCACCTGATGGAGCTGCTCCTGATGCTCGACGCCTTCAAGCGGGCGTCGGCGCACCGGATCACGGCGGTCGTCCCGTACTACGGGTACGGGCGTCAGGACCGGAAGGTGGCCCCGCGCGTGCCGATCAGCGCGAAGCTGGTCGCGGACCTCATCACCACAGCCGGGGCGTCGCGCGTGCTGACGGTCGATCTCCACGCGGGACAGATCCAGGGCTTCTTCGACGTGCCGGTGGACAACGTCTACGCCAATCCGGTGCTGCTCGAGTACCTCCGCGAGCGGATCGGACGGCGCGAGGTCACGGTCATCTCGCCGGACGCGGGCGGCGTCGAGCGGGCGCGGGCATTCGCGAAGCGCCTCGACGCGAACCTCGCGATCATCGACAAGCGCCGCACGCGGCCGAACGAGGTCGCCGAGATGCAGATCATCGGTGAGGTCGACGGACGCGTCGCGGTCATCGTGGACGACATGATCGACACCGCGGGCACGCTCTGCGCCGCGGCCGGCGCGGTACGCGGCGCGGGCGCGCCGCTCGTCATCGCCTGCGCGACGCATCCGGTGCTGTCCGGTCCCGCGATCCCCCGCCTCGCCAATTCCAGCATCGACGAGCTCATCGTCACCGACACGATCCCGCTGCGACCCGAGGCCGCGAAGCTCCCGAAGCTCCGCGTTCTCTCAGTCGCCGCCCTGATCGGCGAGGCGATCCGGCGCACGCACGACGAGGCGTCGATCAGCTCGCTCTTCATCTGAAGGACGGTTTCCCATGGAGATGGTCGAGATCAAGGTCGAGCGCCGCGACGGTCGCGGCAAGGGCGCTGCGCGCCGGCTCCGGCGCGCCGGCACGATCCCAGCCGTGTTCTACGGCCCGGGTCGGACGACGGTGCAGATCGGCGTCGGCGCCGAGGAGTTCGAGCACAAGCTGAGCCACCTCGAGGGGTCCCATCTCATCCGGCTCGTGAACGACGGCGGGAAGGATCCCGAGCTCCACGACAAGGCGGTCCTGCTCCGCGAGGTGCAGCGCCATCCCGTCAGCGACGACGTCCTGCACGTCGACTTTTTCGAGGTCTCGCTCACCGAGCGGCTGACCGTCTCGGTTCCCCTCCGCTTCGTCGGCAAGGCCGCGGGCACGGTGGAGGGCGGCATTCTCCAGCCGATCGTCCGCGAGATCGAGGTCGAGTGCCTGCCGACGGAGATCCCCGAGTTCATCGAGGTGGACGTTTCGCCGCTCGGCATCCACGAGGCGCTACACCTCTCGGCCGTCCAGCTCCCCGAAGGGGTGACCTCCGTGAGCGACCCGATGCAGACGGTCGTGACGGTGCTTCCGCCGACGGTCGAGGAGGCGAAGGCGCCCGCGGAGGCGGCGGCTGCGCCGGCCGAGGGCGCGGCGCCGGCGGAGGGTGCGCCCGGAGCGGCGCCCGGGGCGGCGGCCGCGCCCGCACCCGAGGCGGCGCCCCGCGAGACGAAGGGCAAGAAGGGTGGGGGCGAAGGGTAGCCGGTGTGGGTGGTCGTCGGGCTCGGCAACCCGGGCCGGCGCTACCGGTCGACGCGGCACAACGTCGGCTTCCGCGTCGTCGATCGGCTGGCGGCGCGCTGGAACGTCGCGGTGGCGCGTGAGGCGCACCGCGCCGTGCTCGGAGACGTCCGTCGGGACGGGGAGCGCGTCCTCATCGTGAAGCCGCAGACGTTCATGAACGAGTCCGGAGAATCCGTAGCGAGCCTGCATCGCTTCTACCGTTTCGCTCCCGGGCACGTCGTGGTGATCCACGACGACGTCGATCTCGAGGTGGGACGCGTCCGCATGCGGACCGGCGGCGGAGCGGGCGGCAACCGCGGCATCGAGTCGATCATCGCGGCGCTCGGCGAGGCCGGCTTCGTGCGCGTGAAGGTGGGCGTCGGCCGCCCGCCCGTCGGACCCGTCCCGGCGGAGTGGGTGCTGAGCGCGCCACCGGCGGCGGAGGCGGCCCGCCTCGACGTCGCCGAGGAGCGGGCCGTGGACGCGGTCGAGCTGCTCCTCACGGAGGGCCCTGAGCGGGCCATGAACCGCATCAACCAGAAGGAGGCACCGCATGGCGGACCGCCGCTATGAAACACTCGTCCTGATCCATCCGGACGCGGGAGAGCCGGGCTCGAAGGAGCTCGCCGAGCGCATCAAGAAGCTGATCGAGGACCAGGGTGGCACCGTCACGCAGGTCCAGGAGTGGGGCGTGCGCGAGCTCGCGTCCCTGATTGCCAAGCAGCGCCGGGCGTTCTACGTGCTGTTCGAGTATCGGGGCACGCCGAAGGCGCTCCTCGAGATCGAGCGCAACCTGAAGCTGATGGATCGCGTCCTGCGCTTCGTCTCCGTCCGCCAGGCGGAGAACGCACCGCCCACACCGCCGCGGACGGCCGCCCGGCGGCCGGAGCGTGACGAGACCGACTTCGACGCGGCCGAGTTCGAGGGCATGGGGGACGAGGTGTCGTGATGAACAAGGACCGTGACCGCGGCGAACGCCGCGGCAAGACCGAGGGACGGGGCTTCCGGCGCCGCGGCATGGGCCGCCGCAAGGTGTGCCGCTTCTGCGCCGACAAGGCGATGCTGATCGACTACAAGGACTCGCGCGCGCTCGGGAACTTCTTGAGCGAGCGCGGCAAGATCATTCCGAGCCGCATCACGGGGAACTGCGCCCGCCACCAGCGCCAGCTCACGCTGGCGATCAAGCGGGCCCGCACCGTGGCGCTCCTGCCGTACACGGCAGCCTACCCGTGAGGAGGGGTCGATGGCCGTCCAGGTGATCCTGCGCGACGACGTCGCGAATCTCGGGAAGATCGGCGACGTGGTCCGGGTGAAGGCGGGCTACGCGCGGAACTTCCTGCTTCCCCGCGGGCTCGCGGTCGAGGCGAACCCGAAGAACCTCCGCGTCCTCGACCACCAGAAGCGCGTCATCGCCGCCAAGGCGGATCGCGAGCACAAGAGCGCCGAGGCGGCCGGGAAGCGGCTCGACGGTCTGCGCATCACGATCCGGGCACGCGCGGGCGAGGAGGGGCGTCTCTTCGGCTCCGTCACGAACATGGACATCGAGCGCCTGCTCGCCGACAAGGGCTTTCAGGTCGAACGGCGCCGGATCGCGCTCGAGGAGCCGATCAAGCAGCTCGGCACCTACCCGATCACGGTGCAGATCGGACGTGCGGTGCGGGCCACGGTTCAGCTGACGGTCGAGGCGGAGCCAGAGTGATCGGCTCGCCGCTCGACCAGGTCGTCCAGATGACGATCCCGCCGAGCAGCAGCCCCGCGATCACGTAGAAGTTCAGGTTCCAGCTTCCCGTCTGCTCGACGATCGCGCCGCCGAGCACCGGGGAGACCATCCCCGCGACGTTCCCCGCCGTCCCCTGGAGGCCGACGAGTACGCCCGCGTGCCGCGGCGACAGGTCGAGGCTGTTGACGAGGACCGTCGTCGCCCCGAGCGCGAAGCAGCTGAGCGCGGCGGCGAGGCAGGCGACCACGCCCCAGGGCGTCGCGACGCGCGGGATGACGACGAGAAGCGCCGACGCGCCGACGAACCCCGTCGAGAGCACGAGCTTCCGCACGCGTGAGACGGGGAGCCCGCGTGCGATGAGGCGGTCCGCCACCCAGCCCGACAGGAGCCCGGCGCACATCATCGCGAGCTGCGGGATCGCCGACACGAAGCCGCTCGCCTGCAGTGAGAACCCGTGCACCTGGACGAAGTACGTCGGCAGCCAGGAGAACATGAACCACGCGGTCCAGTTGGTGATGAACGTGGTGGCGAGGAGCGCGCGGACCGCTGGCTCGCGGAGGAAGATGCCCCACGGGACGCTCGCGACGCGCGGCGGCTCGCTCGAGGACGGCGGCGCGTCGGGTGCCCAGCGGAGCCAGAGCGCCACCCAGACGAGCCCCACCACGCCGTACACGTAGAAGACCGCGCGCCAGCCGTGTCGGGCGGCGATCCACGCCGACAGCGGCAGCGCGATGAGCGTGCCGGCGTGGATGCCGGTCAGGTTCACCACCGTCGCCCGCGTCCGCTCGGCGAGCGGGAACCAGCGCGCCACGAGGCTCGAGATGGACGGCATGTTCATCCCTTCGCCGAGCCCGAGCGCCACCCGCGCGGTCGCGAGGCCGCCGAAGCCGGGCGCGAGCGGGGTGGCGAGCGTCGCGGCCGACCAGCCGAGCGTGCCCGCGGCGAGCACGCGCCGGCCGCCGAACCGGTCGGCGAGCCACCCGCCCGGCAGATGGGACAGCGTGAACCCGTAGAAGAACACCGACTGGAGGACGCCCATGGTGGTCTTCGTCCACCCGAACTCCGCCATCATGAGGGGCGCGGCGACGGACAGGTTCCAGCGATCCATGTAGCTGAGCGCCAGGCACGTGAAGCAGAACGCCGAGAGCGTGAACCGCGGACGCCACATGGCCGGACGGGCGAGTAGCACCGCGGGGTCGCGGCGGGCAACCGCCGGGAGGCCGCGTGTCCTTGACCCCCGGCCGGTCTGGGGGGAGATACGGAGCCTCAAATGCCGAGCCGGGCCGAGTTCGAGGCGCGCGAGGCCGCGGCGCTCGCGCCGTACGCGATGCGGAGCCGCGACTCGCGCGGCCGGCTCCATGCCGAGCCCGAGCACGCGCTCCGCATGGCCTTCCAGCGCGACCGCGACCGGATCATCCACTCGAGCGCGTTTCGCCGGCTCGAGTACAAGACCCAGGTGTTCGTGAACCACGAGGGCGACTACTACCGGACGCGCCTCACCCACACGATGGAGGCGGCCCAGATCACGCGGACGCTCGCGCGGATCCTCGGCCTGAACGAGGACCTCGCGGAGGCGGTCGCGCTGGCGCACGACCTCGGGCACACGCCCTTCGGGCACGCCGGCGAGCGGACGCTCGACCGCCTGATGGCGCCACACGGCGGCTTCGACCACAACTCGCAGAGCCTGCGGATCGTCGACGTGCTCGAGGAGCGCTACCCGACGTTCCGCGGCCTCAACCTCTCGTGGGAGGTGCGGGAGGGAATCGTCAAGCACTCGACGCGCTACGACCGCCCGCAGGTCCGCGAGTTCGACCCCGACCTCGCCCCCTGCCTCGAGGCGCAGATCGTCGACTTCGCGGACGAGATCGCCTACAACGCGCACGACATCGACGACGGCATCAAGTCCGGGATGCTGGATCCCGACGAGCTCACGCAGGCGTCGCTCTGGGCGGTGGCGATGGGGGAGGTGGGCCGGCGCGCGCCGTCGGCGTCGGCCCGCGTCCGGTACTACCAGGGCGTGCGCCTGGTGATCGACCGGCTGGTCACCGACCTCTGCGAGACGCTGCTCGGCCGGATCCGCGAGCGCGGCATCGCGAGTCTCACAGACGTGCGCGCCGTGAAGCCGCGTCTGGTCGAGTACTCGCCCGCGATGACGGAGCGGAACCGCGAGCTGAAGTCGTTCCTCTACGACCGCCTCTACACGCACTACCGCGTGACGCGGATGACGCAGAAGGCGGATCGCATCATGAGCGCGCTCTTCGAGGTGTACATGCAGGAGCCGAAGCAGCTCCCGCCGCACGTCACCCGGCGCGCCGCGGAGGAGCGGGAATCGGTCCCGCGGGTGATCGCGGACTACATCGCGGGCATGACCGACCGCTTCGCGCTCCAGGAGTACAAGAAGCTGTTCGACCCGGAGGAGCGGGTCTAGGAGACCGCGACCCGGTACTCGGCGAGGACGCGCGCCGTCACCTCGTCCCACGTCGGGAAGCGGCGAGCCGCCGCGCGCGCCGCGTGCCCGAGCGCCCGGGCACGCTCCGGCGCCTCGGCCAGCTCCCGCAGCGCGGCGGCGAGCGCCGGGGCGTCGTCGGGGGGCACGAGGACCCCGTTCTCGCCGTGACGGAGCTCGGCGGGCAGGCCCGGGATTGCGCTCGCGACGAGCGGCGCGCCGGCGAGCATCGCCTCGAGGCAGATGAGCGGATGCCCCTCGAAGCGCGACGGGACGGCGACGATCGCCGCGCCACGCAGGAGGCTCGCGACGGTCGCGCGCTCGACGTGGCCGAGGAAGTGGACGCGCGGCGCGATCCCGCGGGCGACGGCGCGCGCCTCGAGCGCCGCGCGCTCGGGCCCGTCCCCGGCGAGGACGAGGTCGAGGTCGACGCCCGCGGCGGCGTGAGCTTCGATGAGGACGTCGAACCCTTTGCGCTCGGCGAGCGCGCCGGCGCCGAGGACGTACGGACGCGGCCGCGTCGCGGGCGCCACGCTCGCGAACTCACCGGCATCCGCACCGTTGGCGACCGTGACGACGCGCGTCGCGCGTGCGGGGAGCACGCTCCGCGCATACTCCGCGACGGCCGCCGACACGGCGATGACACGTCGCGCGCACCGCAGCAGCAGACGCGACAGGACGACGCTCTCCGGTCCGTCCGCGGTCTGCGGTCCGTTGTGCAGGTGCACGACGATCGGAACGCGGAGGACGCGGAGCGCGAGCACGTACGGCGCGTGGAACTTGGAGCAGTGGGTGGCGATGAGCTCCGGCCGCCGGCGCGCCGTCGTGGCGACGAGCCGCACGGCGCTCGCGGGAAACCGGTGCAGGAAGTGGCGGAAGGCCCGGGCGCCCGCGGCGCGGTGCGGCGCGCGGACGAAGCGGACACGGGAGACCGCAGCGCCCGTCGATGCGTCGCGGACGGGGAGGTCATCGGCGACGCCGCCGGGGAGGCGCGCGATCAGGTGGACGTCGTCGCCGGCGCGCGTCATCCCTGCGCTCAGCCGCCGCACGACCTCCTGCACGCCGCCGGCGTCCTCGTAGTGCGGACAGTAGACGGCGATCCGCACGCCGTCCGCCTCACTCGACGTAGCCGAGCGCCCGGAGGCGGGCCTCCACCTCCGCCTGATCCTGCTCCGAGCGCCAGCCCGCATCGTCGATGGGCGTCGGGTCGCTGTCCGGCACGAAGCGGACCGGGGCCGCCGCCCGCGCCTCGGGCGTGAGCAGATGGAGGAGCGGGGCGGCATCCATCCCGTCGGGGACCGGGACGCCGAGGAGGCAGAGGATGGTCGGCGCGAGCGCCTCGATCGGCGCCTCCGGCTGGCGCCCGAGCGCGGCGATCCCCG
>CAZLYE010000238.1:0-2908 GCA_964562865.1 uncultured Binatia bacterium (SeqCode)
TCACCCGCGACGTCGACGCCGCGACGCTCCGCACGGCCCTCCAGCGGCTGCTCGTCGAATGAGGCGCACCCCGCGATGAGGCTCCGCGTGCTGCGCCGCGAGCGGCCGTCCGCGCCGGCGGTCGAGCCGGTCCCCCGGCCGCCCCGCCCGACGCCGCCGTGGCGCCGGCTGCTCCGGTTCCCGCGCCTGCGGGACATCCGCGGCGCCCTCAGCCGCAACCGCGGCCTGAAGCTCGTCTCGCTGCTCCTCGCGTTCTTCCTCTGGTTCTCGATCAACGTGAGCGAGCGGGACGCCGAGGGCACGCTCGAGATCCCGCTCCAGGTCCGCTCGCTCGCGTCGGGCCTGATCGTGACCAACCAGCCCGTGAAGCCCGTCGCGGTGACGGTCCGCGGCCCGCGGACGATCCTCGACGGCGTGGACGAGCGGCGGGCGCGTCTGTCGCTCGACCTCGCCACGGCGACGCCGGGGGAGATGCGGATCGAGCTGAACGCCGACATGATCCGCCCCGAGCTGCCCCGCCGCCTGAAGGTCGTCCGCCTCGAGCCGGCGCGCGTGAAGGTCCGCGTCGAGCGGCTCGCCCGCAAGCGCCTGCCGGTGCGGCCGGACCTGGCAGGCATGCCACCGCTCGGCTATACGGCGGAGGCCAGCGTGACGCCCGGTGAGGTCGACGTGAGCGGCCCCGCGAGCCGGGTGGAGGACCTCAAGGAGATCAAGACCGAGCCGGTGGAGCTGCACGGGGCCTCCGAGCCGCTGCAGCGCTCCATCCTGCTGTCGTGGGCGGGGGACTTCGTGAGCTTCGCACCCGACCACGTGATCGTGAACGTCCACTTTCAGCCGACGATGATGTCGCGGCGCTTCGAGCGCGTCGAGGTGACCGTCCGGAACGCCCCCGAGGGCATGCGCACGCGGCTCGTCCCGCCGCAGCTCGACCTGACCGTGGAGGGCCCGCAGTACCTCCTGAACAGCTACCGCCTGGAGGACGGCAGCGTGTGGATCGACGCCGCGGGGCGCCAGCCGGGGACGTATCGCGTCACCCCGAACGTCGAGCTGCCCCAGGCGCTCGAGGTGAGCCGCCGCGATCCCGAGGTGCAGACGCTCGAGATCAAGCCAGCACGGGGCAAACGCTGATGGACGGGAACGGTCGGCGTCTCTTCGGGACGGACGGCGTCCGTGGCACCGCGAACGTCGAGCCGATGACGTCCGAGACGGCGCTCCGTCTCGGCCGCGCGCTCGCCCACGTGAGCAAGCGCTCCAACCGGCGGCACAAGATCCTGATCGGCAAGGACACGCGCCTCTCGGGCTACATGCTGGAGCAGGCGATGGCGTCGGGCATCTGCTCGATGGGCGTCGACGTGCTCCTCGTCGGGCCGCTCCCCACGCCCGGCATCGCGTTCCTCACGCGCAGCCTCCGCGCCGACGCCGGCGTCGTCATCTCGGCCTCGCACAACCCCTTCCAGGACAACGGCATCAAGTTCTTCAGCCAGGCGGGCTTCAAGCTGCCCGACGACCTCGAGGCGGAGATCGAGCGCCTCGTCCAGGGCGACTCGATCGATGCGCTCCGCCCGACGGCCACCGAGATCGGAAAGGCGTTCCGCATCGACGACGCGATCGGGCGGTACAACGTGTTCGTGAAGAGCACCTTCCCGCGCCACCTGACGCTCGACGGCCTCCGCATCGTCATCGACTGCGGGCACGGCGCGGGCTACCGGGTGGGCCCGGAGGTGCTGGAGGAGCTCGGCGCCGAGGTCGCGGCGATCGGCGTCAACCCCGACGGCGAGAACATCAACCTCGAGTGCGGCGCGCTCCATCCCGAGGGCCTGCAGGCCGCCGTCGGCATCCACCGGGCGCACGTCGGCGTCGCGCTCGACGGCGACGCCGACCGCGCGATCTTCGTCGACGAGCAGGGCGAGGTGGTGGACGGCGACGCGGTGATGGCGATCCTCGCCGACGAGCTCCGCACGCGCGGCGAGCTCCGGAAGAACACGCTGGTCGCGACCGTGATGAGCAACCTCGGGCTCCACCTCGCGATGAAGGAGCGCGGCATCCGGGTCGTGACCACGCCGGTCGGCGACCGGCACGTCGTCGAGGAGATGGTCCGCAGCGGCTACAACCTGGGCGGCGAGCAGTCCGGGCACGTCGTCTTCCTCGACCACAACACGACCGGCGACGGGCTCATCACCGCCCTCGCGCTGCTCGGGCTGCTCGTCGAGAAGGGACGGCCGCTCTCGGAGCTCCGACGGATCGTCCGCCGCCTGCCGCAGGTGCTGCTGAACGTCCCGGTGGCGGAGAAGCGCGACGTCGAGAGCGTGCCGGAGGTCGCAGGAGCGATCGCGCGGGCCACGGCCGCGCTCGGCGAGCGCGGGCGCGTGCTCGTCCGCTACTCCGGCACCGAACCGCTCCTCCGCGTCATGATCGAGGGCGAGCGGGACGCGGAGATCCGCGATCTCGCGGAGACGATCGCGGCGGCAGCCCGGCGGGCGCTCGGCCCGGCGCAGGCGGCCGCGTCCAAGTAGCCGCCGTGACGCTCCGGCAGGCCCGCGGCGTCGACTACCCCGATCCCGTGGAGGCCGCGTTCGCCGCGGAGGCCGCCGGCGCCGACGGCATCACCGTGCACCTCCGCGAGGACCACCGCCACATCCAGGAGCGCGACGTCGAGGAGCTCCGCCGCCGCCTCCGGGTGAAGCTGAACCTGGAGATGGCGGTGACCGACGCCATGGTCGCCTTCGCGCTCCGCGTCCACCCCGACGACGCCTGCTTCGTGCCGGAGCGACGCGAGGAGGTGACGACGGAAGGTGGCCTCGACGTGGTCACCCACGGCGCCCGCGTGCGTGCGGCGGCGGCGCGCCTCGCGGCCGCGGGGATCCGCGTGAACCTGTTCGTCGACCCGGAGCGTGCGCAGCTCGCCGCG
>CAZLYE010000239.1:0-4448 GCA_964562865.1 uncultured Binatia bacterium (SeqCode)
GGCGCCGCGAGCAGCACGCTCGCGAGGACGAGAACCACCTGCCGGCCGCCGGACACCGAATCCGGATGCTAGTGCCCGGCGGGCGGGACCGTCAACACGGTCCCGGGAGCGGAGGTCCCCCGCTCCCCCGGACCGTGAACCGCCGCCGGCCCCTTGTCTCGCATGCACCGCGCGCCTAGAACCGCGGGCGGAGGTCAGATGGACACCCCCGAGCGCATGGGCTTCGGTATCTTCCTCGCACCCTTTCACCGCGTCGGCGACAACCCGACCTACGCGCTCCGGCGCGACCTCGAGCTGATCGAGTTCCTCGATCGGCTGACGTACGACGAGGCCTGGATCGGCGAGCACCATTCGGCCGGCTACGAGATCATCGCGTCGCCGGAGGTGTTCGTCGCGGCTGGGGCCGAGCGGACGCGGCACATCCGCCTCGGGACGGGCGTGTCGTCGCTCCCCTACCACCATCCGCTGATGCTCGCCGACCGGATGGTGCTGCTCGACCACCTGACGCTCGGCCGTGCGATGTTCGGCGTGGGACCCGGGGCGCTCCCGTCCGACGCGTTCATGATGGGGATCGACCCCATGCGCCAGCGTGAGATGATGGACGAGGCGCTGGAGGCGATCCTCGCCCTCTTCACCTCGGAGGAGCCGATCACGCGGGAGTGCGGCTGGTTCACGCTCCGCGACGCGCGGCTCCAGATGAAGCCGTTCACGCGGCCCCACATGGAGGTGGCGGTCGCGTCGCAGGTGTCGCCGGCGGGCGCGCGCGCGGCCGGCAAGTACGGCGTCGGCCTCCTCTCGCTCGGCGCGACCACGACCGGCGGCTTCGACGTCCTCGGGCATCACTGGTCCGTCGCCGAGGAGATGGCGGCCGAGCACGGCATGGCGGTCGACCGCGCGCGGTGGAGGCTCGTCGGCCCGATGCACGTCGCGCCGACGATGGACCAGGCCCGCCGTGACGTGGAGTTCGGGCTCCCGGCCTGGGTGGACTACTTCCAGCGCGTGGCGGCACTGCCGCTCGTCGGCGATGCGACGGACGTCGGCGACATGGTCGACGCGATGAACGCGACCGGGCTCGCGGTGATCGGCACCCCCGACGACGCCGCGGCTCAGATCGAGCGGCTCTGGAACAGGTCTGGCGGCTTCGGCACCTACCTCTTCATGGCCCACGACTGGGCGGATCGCGAGGCAACCCTGCGGTCGTACGAGCTCTTCGCCCGCTTCGTCATGCCCCGCTTCCAGAGCACGCTCCCCCGGCTCGACCGGAGCCGGAACTGGGCCGCGGAGAACCGCCCGACGTTCATCGGACGCGCCGTCGAGGCGATCGGCAAGGCGATCCAGGACCACGCCGCCGACCGTGAGAAGCGGACCCGCCAGGCCGGGTGACGCGTCCCGCGCCGACGCATCGCGGCGCGAATTATTGTATTGACGTGCGGCCCCCCGGGGGACTAAGCGCGCGGGGAAGGGTGTCGTTCGCGACCATGCCCAACCTGGCCGCCCGGTCTCCTCCGAGCATCCGGCGGTCTCGTCATGCTCGGTGTCCGCAGGCTTCGGAGAAACGGAGAAGGGAGGCAAGACGATGAGAACGAGACTGCGTAATCTCGTCCTGACGGTCGGGACCTGCGCCTACCTCCTCGGTGTCGCGGGCGCGGCCCACGCGATCATCGCCGATCACCTGAAGTGCGTGAAGGCGAAGGCGATAGAGGCGAAGACCACGTACACCATCGCGAGCCTCGGCTGCACCATCAAGGGTCCGGCGAAGCTCGTGTGCTTCCCGGTCGTCAAGGCGGGGGTCTCGCCGACGCCGCCCGGAGGGGGCCCGACCGGCGCGACCACCAAGTTCGTCTGCTACAAGGCGAAGTGTCCGAAGGCCCCCGGGACGATCAGCGCCAAGGATCAGTTCGGCAACCACCTCTTCCAGGTCAGCAACGCGAAGACGATCTGTGCGCCGGCGTCGCCGAGTGGCGCGTTCCTCGACGCGTCCGGGTTCTAGGGTTCGCCGATGTCCGAAGTCACCAGGGGAAGCCCCGCCGGGGCGCGAGGTCGCTACGAGGGGGCACGATGAAGCCGACGGCGTACCTGCTCCTCGCTGCCGCGTGTGCCTGCATGTTGGGTGCAGCGCGTCCCGCGGGCGCGGGCGATCACCTCAACTGCTACAAGGCCCGCGAGATCGAGGGGCCGGGCCGGCTCCTTCGCTCCGCCGATCTCACGTCGACCCTGCTGCCGCCGCTCGCGACCGCGGCGGGCTGCCTCATCAAGGGTCCCTCGAAGCTCGTCTGCGCTCCCGTCGAGAAGCAGAACGTGAACCCGCCAGCTCCGGGCGGCGGCCCGAACGGGCCGACGACGGCCTTCGTCTGCTACAAGGTGCGCTGTCCGCGGCTGCTCCCGCAGGGGCTCACGGTGAAGGACCAGTTCGGCACGCATCACTTCGTCCTCGACGTGCCGAGGATCCTCTGCGCGCCGGCCTCGCCGAGCGGCGCGTTCCTCGACGCGACGGTCTTCTAGGCATCGCGGCCGTTCAACCGCGACCCCGCCTTGTGCTACAGACCCAGGCGTGTCGCTGAAGGACAAGGCCGCGATCGTCGGCATCGGGCAGCTCCCGTTCTCCAAGGACATCGGACGCTCTGAGGAGGTGACCGCGCTCGAGGCGTCGCGCCTCGCGCTCGAGGACGCCGGCCTCCGGCCGTCGGACGTCGACGGGATGATGAAGTGGAGCATCCAGGTGACGTCCGAGAACGCGATCGCGCGCAGCCTCGGCGTCCCGAACCTCCGCTTCTTCGGCGAGGTCGGGTACGGAGGCGGCGGCGGCTGCGGCGTCGTCGGGCACGCCGCGGCCGGGATCGCGGCCGGGATGGCGCGCTGCGTTCTCGTCTATCGCTCGCGCAACCGCGGCTCGGGCGGCCGGCCGTGGGCCGGGACGTCGCGCGAGCGCGACAACATCGCGGCGGAGGGGAACGAGACCGCGCTCTTCTCGCCCTACGGCTTCGTCCGTCCCGCCGACCAGGTCGCGATGTTCGCGCGGCGCTTCCTCCACGATCGCGGCTACACGTCGCGCCACCTCGGCTGGATCGCCGTCGCCATGCGCCGGCACGCCACGAACAACCCGATCGCGATGATGCGCGAGCCGATCACGGTGGAGGACCACCAGCGCTCGCGCATGATCTCGGACCCGCTGCGGCTCCTCGACTGCTGCCTCGAGACCGACGGGGCGGCCGCGGTCGTGGTGGCGGCGGCCGACGTGGCGCGCGACCTCCGCCAGAAGCCGGCGTGGATCACGGCGGCGTCGCAGGGCATGGGGCCGCGCAACTGGACCATGAACAACTTCTTCAAGGACCCGCTGCTCGAATCGCCGGGCGCGTACGCGGCGCGGGACCTGTGGCGGATGGCGGGGGTGTCGCCGAAGGACGTCCCGGTGGCGCAGCTCTACGACGCCTTCACGCCACTCGTCCTCGCGTCGCTCGAGGAGTACGGTTTCTGCAAGCCGGGCGAGGCGGGCGCCTTCGTCGAGGACCACGGGCTCGAGATCGGCGGCCGCCTCCCGACGAACACGAGCGGCGGCAGCCTCTCCGAGGCGTACGTCCATGGGATCAACCTGATCATCGAGGCGACGCGCCAGATCCGCGGCACGTCGCTCAACCAGGTGCCGGGCGCGAAGCTCTCGCTCGTGACGAGCGGCAACATGGTGCCGACCGGCGCGCTCCTCCTGCGGGGAGACTGACGATGGCCGAGGACTTCGTCCGCCGCACCGGCGGAGCCGACTGGATCCCGTACTGGACCGCAGGGCGCGCGCGCGAGCTCCGGTTCCAGCGCTGTCGCGCCTGCGGCCGGTGGCGTCATCCCCCGGGCCCGATGTGCCCGCAGTGCAACTCGATGGACAGCGAGTGGGCGAAGGCCAGCGGCCGCGCGCGCCTCGTGTCGTGGGTGGTCTGCCATCCGCCGGTGCTCCCCGCGTGGAAGGACCGCGTGCCGTATCCCGTCGTGCTGGTCGAGTGCGAGGAGGGTCTGCGGACGATGGGCGGGCTCCTCGGCGCGACGGCGGACGACCTGCGGATGGACATGCCGATGGTCGTCGACTTCGCGCCGTCGATCGACGGGGACCTCGTCCCGCAGTGGCGTCCGGGGTGAGAGACTGCTCACCGCGCCGACGCGTGACATGGCGGTGGCGGAGGACGTCGGGGACGTGTCATGCAGACCCGTTCAGATTTCGTCAGCCGGGTCGGTCGGCTGCTTCATGCGGAGAGCAATCCTCCTAATCGTGCTCGCACTTGGTAGTGTCGCCCTGGCCGGAGGCAGGGCGAGGCACAACGTCAAGCCGAAGGGCGGCTACGTTCCTGACGCCAAGACTGCGATCGCAATTGCTGTCGCGGTCTGGGGACCGATATACGGCGAGGACCAGATCGCCAAGGAAAAACCGTACCAGGCGCGTCTCACGAAGGGTGTGTGGACCGTCG
>CAZLYE010000240.1:0-2743 GCA_964562865.1 uncultured Binatia bacterium (SeqCode)
TCGGCCCGCGCGCCTCGGACCTGATCGCCGAGGCCGTGCTCGCGATGGAATTCTCGGCCAGCGCGGAGGACCTCGCGCGGACGGTCCACGCCCACCCGACCCTCCCGGAGGCCGTCAAGGAAGCGGCACTGGCGGTCGGGAAGCGCGCCATCCACATCTGACGGGAGCGACGCGGGGCATGCGGGGCCGGGGCGGGGTGGCCGCTGCGGCGACCTTCGACGCAGGCCGCACGCGGAGCCCGGCCGAGACGGTGTGCCGTCGGCCGAGGAGCGGGAGCCGCGGCGGCCACCCCGCCCCCGGCGCCGACGCCCGCGCTCCCGTCAGATGTGGATCGCGCGCTTCCCGACGGCGAGCGCCGCTTCCTTCACGGCCTCCGGAAGCGTCGGGTGTGCGTGGACCGTCCGCGCGAGATCCTCCGCGCTGGCCGAGAATTCCATCGCGAGCGCTGCCTCGGCGATCAGGTCCGAGGCGCGCGGGCCGAGGATGTGCAGGCCGACGATCCGGTCCGATCCCGCGTCCGCGAGCACCTTCACCATGCCCTCGGTCTCGTTCAGGCAGCGGGCACGGCCGTTCGCCATGAAGGGGAAGATGCCGAGCGCGAACGTGATCCCGCGCTGCCGGGCTTCCTCCTCCGAGAGGCCGACGCTCGCGAGCTCCGGCGCGGTGTACACGACGCTCGGGATCGCGTCGTAGTTCACGTGGCCGGCCACGCCCGCCATCAGCTCGACCGCGGCGATCCCCTCCTCCTCGGCCTTGTGCGCGAGCATCGGCCCGGGGATCGCGTCCCCGATCGCGAACACGCCCGGGACCGAGGTCTCGAACCGGTCGTTCACCAGGATGCGACCGCGCTCGTCGAGCGCGACACCGATCTCCCGTGTGCCGAGGCCCTCCAGGTGGGGACGCCGGCCGATCGCGACCAGCACGACGTCCGCCTCCTCCGTCGAGCGCTCGCCCTTCCGCTCGAGCGTCACGCGGACGCCGCTGGCCGTCCGCTCGGCCGCCATCGCCGACGTCTCGAGCCGGAAGGCGATCCCCTGCTTCTCGAGCGACTTCCGGAGGTGCTCGCCCATGACGCGGTCCATCGTGGGCACGATCGCGTCCATGAGCTCGACGACCGTGACGTGCGCGCCGAGCCGGCTCCAGACGGAGCCGATCTCGAGCCCGACCGCGCCGGCGCCGACCACCAGGAGCCGTTCCGGCACGCGCCCGAGCGCGAGCGCCTCCGTCGACCCGACGATCCGCTCGCCGTCGAACGGCAGCGCGCGGAGCGGCATGGGCTCGCTCCCCGTCGCGATGAGGATGCGGGCCGTCTCGATCGTCCGCTCGCCGACGACCACGCGCCCGGCGCCGCCGAGCCGCGCCGTGCCCTTCACCCACTCCACACCGTTCTTCTTGAACAGGCCGGCGACGCCCTGGGTGAGCCCGCGCACCACACGGTCCTTCCGCGCCATCATCCGCCCGAGGTCCAGCTCGACCCCGCTCGCGACGATCCCGTGCGTGGAGAAGTCGCGGCGCGCCTGCCAGTAGAGCTCGCTCGAGTCGAGGAGCGCCTTGCTCGGGATGCAGCCGACGTTGAGGCAGGTCCCGCCGAGCGTGGCCTCCTTCTCGACGCAGGCGACGCGCATGCCGAGCTGCGCCGCGCGGATCGCGGCGACGTAGCCGCCCGGTCCGGCGCCGATGACGACGAGGTCGAGGCGCTCCCCGGCCATCAGACGTCGAGGAGGAGCCGGGCGGGCTCTTCGAGCCGCTCCTTCACGCGCACGAGGAACGTGACCGCCTGCTCGCCATCGACCAGACGGTGGTCGTAGGAGAGCGCGACGTACATCATCGGACGCACGACGATCTGATCGTCGACGACGACCGCGCGCTTCTCGATCTTGTGCATGCCGAGGATCCCGCTCTGCGGCGGGTTCAGGATCGGCGTGGAGAGGAGCGACCCGTACACGCCTCCGTTCGAGATCGTGAACGTGCCGCCGGAGAGGTCGGCGAGCGAGAGCTTCCCGTCGCGCGCGAGCCCGGCGAGCCGCGCGATCTCGCGCTCGAGCTCCGCGAACGAGAGGCGCTCGGCGTGGCGGACGACCGGGACGACGAGGCCGCGCTCGGTCCCGACCGCGATGCCGAGGTTGACGAAGCGGCGGTAGACGATCTCCTCGCCACGGATCTCCGCGTTGACGACGCGGATCTCCTGCAGCGCGGCGATCGAGGCACGCGCGAAGAACGACATGAACCCGAGCCCGACGCCGTGCCGCTCGCGGAAGCGGTCCTTGTGCTCCGCGCGGAGGGCGAGGACGGCGCTCATGTCGATCTCGTTGAAGGTGGTGAGGATCGCCGCCGTCCGCTGCGCCTGGACGAGCCGCTCGGCGATGCGCCGGCGGATCGGTGTCATCGGGACCCGCTCCTCGCCCTCGGCCGGGGGACCGGGCGGCGCCTCGGCGGGCGCAGGCGCCGGTGCCGGCCTGGACTTGGCGCGCTCGAGGTACGCGAGCACGTCCTCCTTCGTCAGGCGGCCGCCCCGCCCGGAGGCGGGGATCGAAGCGGGATCGAGGTCGTGCTCGGAGAGGAGGCGGCGGACGGCCGGGCTGAGCGGACCGACCGCGCGCGCCGGCGGCGCGGCCGCCTCCTTGGCGGGCGCCACCTCGATGACCGGCCGCGCGGCCGGGGCGGGAGGCGGAGCGGGCGGGGCAGGAGCCGGAGCCGCCGGCGCGGCGGCGACCGGCGACGTCTTCGGCGGCGCATCCGCCGA
>CAZLYE010000241.1:0-4854 GCA_964562865.1 uncultured Binatia bacterium (SeqCode)
GGCCGACGGGTCGATTCCCTCCTGCCGGAGCCAGTCGAGCGTGCGCATGCAGGCACGCAACGCGGGGAGGCTCAGCTCGGTCACGACGAAGATCCGATCCGCGCAGCCGAGCGCCGCGCGCGTCGACTCGAGCGGGAGTGACCCGCCGTCGACGAGCGTCACCTCGTGCGTCCGGTCGAGAAGGTCGAGGACGGCGAGCGTCTGCTCGGCGGCCAGCGCGAGCGGCGGGTCGCCCGGGACCGGCGGCGGGGCCGCGAGGATCTCGAGCCCCGAGCGGTGGCGGACCATCGTGCCCTGGAGGAAGACCGAGTCGAGGCGCTTGAAGTTGGTGGCGATGTCCCGGAGCGAGTAGGCGGGCGTGACGTTCAGGAAGAGCGCCAGGTCGCCGCTGTGGACGTCCAGGTCGAGGACGGCCGTCCCGCGACCCGCCGCGCGGAGCGCGACGCCCAGGTTCGCGACGAGGGTCGTCACGCCGACGCCACCCTTCGCGCCGTACGCGACCCACACCTCCCCGCGCGGGCGGCCGGTCTGCCTGCTGCTGCTCCGGATCGCGGACACCTTGATGCAGACCTTGAGGAGGCCGTTGCCGTCGAGCGGGAGCGGGAGGAACTCGTCCGCGCCGGCGCGGAGCGCCTTGATGATGGTCTCGGGATTCTCCTCCGGCGCGAGCGCCAGGACCTGCGCCGCGGGCGCCGCGCGATGCACCTCCTCGATGACCGCGAGCCCGGGGGCCGGATCGGCGCCCAGGATCACGACGGCGAGGTGGGGCTCCCAGCCCTCCTGCACCGGGATGCCGCCGGGCGCGTAGCTCACCTCGCGCCCGGTCACGGCGAAGCCCGGCAGGCGGGACAGCATGCCGATCACCTGCCGCGAGGCCGCCGGGTCGTTCCCGAGGCAGAGTACGTTCAGCGGCTCGTCCATCTGGTCTCCCGGCTCACGAGATCCCGTAGCGGCTGAGCTTGCGGTAGAGCGTCCGCCGCGAGAGCCCGAGCCGGCGCGCCGCCTCGACCCGCTTGCCGCCGGAGGCCTGGAGCGCGCGGAGGATCTGCTCGCGCTCGGCCGCCTGGAGCGTCAGGTCCGGCATCTCGAGGCCGTCGCTCACGACCATCGGGCGCACCTCGAAGAGGTGCGGAGGCAGGTTCTCGGGAAGGATGACCGTCCCCTTCGTCACGACGAGCGCGCGCTCGATCACGTTGGCCAGCTCGCGGACGTTCCCGGGCCACGGATAGCGCGCGAAGATGTCGAGCACCTGCGGCGTCGGCCCCGTCACGCTCCGGCCGAGCCGCTCGTTGAAGATGCCGATGAAGTGATGGACGAGCGGCTCGATGTCGTCGACCCGGCTCCGCAGCGGCGGCAGGTAGATCGCGCCGACGTTCAGGCGATAGAAGAGGTCGTCGCGGAACGTCGACTGGCGGACCATCTCCGCGAGGTCGCGGTTGGTCGCCGCGATCACCCGGATCTCGATGTTGACCGGATCCGGCGAGCCGATCCGCTTGATCTCGCGGTTCTCGAGCACGCGGAGGAGCTTCACCTGCACGCCGACGGGCAGCTCGCCGATCTCGTCGAGGAAGATCGTCCCGCCGTGCGCCGCCTCGAAGAGCCCCTTGCGGTCGCGATCGGCGCCCGTGAACGCGCCGCGCACGTGCCCGAACAGCTCGCTCTCGAGGAGGGTCGGGGCGAGGGTCGTGCAGTTGCAGACGACGAAGGGCCGCTCGCGGAGCGGCGAGAGGTTGTGGAGCGCGCGGGCGACGAGCTCCTTCCCCGTGCCGCTCTCGCCCGTCACGAGGGCCGTGGTGGGGTAGCGCGCGAGCCGCTCGATGAAGGCGAACACCGAGAGCATCTGCTGCGAGCGGGCGACCATGCCCTCGAAGGTGACGCAGCCCTGGAGACGCTGCTCGAGGATCCGCGTGCGGTGCTGGAGCTGACGCTTCTCGAAGACCGTCTGCAGCACGCGCTCGAGGCGCCGGAAGTCGATCGGCTTCTCGACGTAGTCCGCGGCGCCGAGCTGGATCGCCTCGACGGCGTCCTTGACGGAGGAGTACGCGCTCATGAGCACGAGCTGGATCTCGGGATCCCGCTCCTTCAGGTGACGGAGGAGATCGAGGCCGCTCATGCCGGGCATGCGGACGTCGGAGAGGATCAGGTCGATCGGCTCCTCGGCGAGCATCTCGAGCGCGCGCGGGCCGCTCTCCGCGACCTTCACGCGGAAGCCCTTCTCGCTGAGGAAGATGTCGAGGATCTTCCGGATGTCCGGGTCGTCCTCGACGACGAGCACCTTCGCCTGGTCGCGCTGGTCGTTCGCGGGCACCTGCTGTGGGTAGGTCATCTCGTCTTCGTGCCCCTCGTCTGTGTGTCGCCTCGGCCTCGTGTGCGCCGCCCCGGATGTGTCAACTGTGACGCAAGGGTCGTGCCGGGTGGCGCGCTCGCGTCCCTCGCTGTGCCCTTTCGGCACGTTCGCGCGAAAACACGAGGGCGGGCGCGGAGCGGGACGCTCCGCTGGAGGGCCGGGCGGCCCCGGGGACGGCGGACGACCGCCGCGGTGGCGTTATCCGATTGCCGGGCCGACCAAATCTCGACCCGGCTGGGTCGCGGCTCAGCTCTCGGCGTGAGCGCCGGAACGGCGCAGGATGTCGTCGGTCACGCCGCGCTTGCGCGCGAGGTCGTGGATCGCCTTCCACGCGAGCTTGCTCGGCTCGGCGTGGGCGTTCTCCCAGCGATTCACGGTCGACACGGTCACGGCGATCTCGTGCGCGAACTCTTCCTGCGTCATGCCGAGCTTCTGCCGCAGCGTGCGGATCAGGTTGCCAGCGTTGTCGTCCATCGTCGTGTCCTTCGCGTCCATGGTCGCCCCCGAAATCGCGTCGCAGGGGCGGCAGCAAGTGACGTGCCACCGGCACACGCAGGGAATGGCGGACGTTGCCCGCGCCACGCTGTGACACCTGCGGCGAAAAAGTGTGCCTCCGGTGAAGAATCGACACCGCCTTCCGGGCGCGGCGGGGCCTGTGATACGGACGAGTCGTGTCGCGCTCGGGACGCTCGGGGCTCGCCGTGCTGCTCCTTCTGGCGGGCGTCGCCGGGGCGGCCGAGCCCCGCTCGCCGGAGGACACGGTCCGCCGCTATCTCGGCGCGCTCAAGGCGAACGACTTCGAGGCGGCGTGGGACGTGATCTCGAAGGCGATGAAGCAGGGCAAGGAGCGCGAGGTGTGGGTGAAGGAGCAGAAGGCGGGGATGGCGTTCGCCGACGTCAAGATCTTCGACTTCGACGTCTATCCCGGGAAGGTCGAGGGCGACGTCGCGCACGTCCCGAACATCCTCTCGTCGCAGGACCGGTTCGTGAATCAGCTCGGGCTGACGGAGTACGAGATCTACACGCTGGTGCGCGAGGACGGCGCGTGGAAGGTCGACCAGCAGATCATCGTCGAGCCGAGCGACGTGCCGAAGTGGTTCCCGAAGCGCGACGCCGGCCCCGCGGGACACGCGGGGGCGCCGTAGCGCGCCGCGAGCGCGCTGTCGACGCCGTGCCGACGCGTTCCGCGGGTGCGAGTCGATGCCCCGGGCCCTCGATCGCGAGGGGTCCGGACGCCCCAAGCCATTGACATTTCGAGAGAGGGTCTGTTACGCGGCGCTCGTCGGGACGCCGTTTCGCGTCCGGAGGAGGGGGTCCATGCGTCGCTCGTCCATCCCGGGGGGGATTCTCCTCCTCGCGCTCGTGGCCGGCTGCCATCACGAGCCCGAGATGGTGCCGCTCGCCGAGCGCACCATCTACACGACGGACCGCTTCTACGACGTGCAGGCACTCTCGAAGGACCGGGCCTTCGTGGTGGGCTACGGCGGCAAGATCCTCGAGACGACCAACGGCGGTTTCAGCTGGGACACGCGGCCGAGCGGCACCGACGTCGCGCTCTACGCGATCCGGTTCACCGACGACCGGCACGGCTTCATCTCCGGGCAGGACGGCCTGATCCTCCACACCGACGACGGCGGCATGAAGTGGCAGAAGCAGGAGTCCAACGCCTTCTTCCAGGACTAGGACACGAAGCAGCCGCTCTTCCTCTTCGGGCTCTACGCGCTCGACGAGAACCACGCGTGGGCCGTCGGCGACCGCTCGATCCTCACGTCGACGAGCGACGGCGGCAGGACGTGGCGGGCGCGGAAGGTCGCGATGGAGGCCGACATGTCCGGCGGCGAGAGCCTCGCGGCCGCCGACCCGATCTTCTACGACGTGCGGTTCACCGACCCGCAGAACGGCTGGATCGTCGGCGAGTTCGGCAAGATCATGCACACCACCGACGGCGGGGAGACCTGGCACGAGCAGGAGCGGACGCTCATGGAGGGCACCGGGATCGTCGACCTGCTCGACCTCCCGACGCTCTACGGCGTCCACATGATCGACGGCCAGCGCGGCCTCGCGGCCGGCATCGAGGGGCACATCGCGCGGACTGACGACGGCGGCCAGCGCTGGTCGTTCGAGCAGATCGAGGTGGAGTATCCCCTGGTCGACCCGCTGTTCCGGGTGATCCAGCTGCCGAACGGCGACGCCTGGGCCGTCGGCGCCGCGGGCGAGGTCGTACGGCGGCAGCCGGGAGAGACGGCCTGGAAGCGCGCGAAGCTCGGCCAGGACGTCCTCACGTGGCTCCGGGGACTCAGCTTCTCCGACGAGAACAACGGGTGGCTCGTCGGAGGATACGGACTCATCTACCGCACCACCGACGGCGGCAAGAGCTGGCTGCCGTCGCAGGGCTGAGAGGAGAACCCATGAGCAGCGGGACCGCCAGCGAGCAGGACAAGCGCGCGCTCTACTGGCTCGGGGAGCGCCTGATCGACTACCGCCACCCGGTGATGATCGTCGTGATC
>CAZLYE010000242.1:0-4568 GCA_964562865.1 uncultured Binatia bacterium (SeqCode)
GGAGATCCGGATCGTCCACGGGCAGGAGGGCCGTTTCGAGCGTTCGCCTCGCGACGTACTCCGGGCTCTCGAGACGGCCGGGAAGCTCCGCCACGAGCTGCGCTCGGACGGTCTCGAAGGCCTCCTGTGAGAGGCGCGGATGCATCACGTGATCCGCCAGCAGGGCGACGGCCCGCGCGAAGTCGTCGTGGAGGACGCGCACGGCGAAGTCCGTCGCCGCCCACTCCTGCGCGCCGATCTCGTCAAGCGCCCGCTGGAACGACAGCCGATCGAGCGAGGTCGTGCCGTAGCGGAAGAGCCGCTCGAGGACCTCGTCCACTCCCTCCTGGCCCGGGGGAGCCTCCAGGCCCGGCTCGTTGCGCACGTGCCCGTAGACGCCGACGGTCCGGCTCACTGACTCGGGCTGGACGAGCAGCCGGAGGCCGTTCGGCAGCGTCGTCTCCACGGGGTGGACCGTCGAGGTCGGCATCGAGGGGGACCGGAGCGCCTTCTCGACCCACGGCGGCAGCGAGACCTGCTCGGCATGCTCGGGAGCGAACGACTCGCCGCCGGCCGCAGGGCGGGCGGGTGCCGGCTCGCCGGAGGCGTGCGGCGTGAGGACGGCGACGACCGCGCGCTCGGGATCGAGAAAGGCGTGCGCCACCCGTTCGACGTCGGCTACGGTGACGGCCTCGACGGCCTGCACGAGGTCGTCTGGCGATGAGCGGCCGTCCACGGCGAGGGCCCGCGACCAGGCCATCGCGAGCCCTTCGACCGATTCCTTCTGGAGCTCGGCATCCGTCACCTCGTGCCGCTTGGCGGCCTCGACGAGATCGGCCGGCACGCCGTCCTTCAGCGCCTGCGCGAGCGCGACCCGCGCGTCGGCGAGCAACGCCGTGCCATCGCTGCGGGCCGGGAAGCTGACTTCCGCATAGCCGAGACTCCTGCCCGGGAGACCCTCGATCGAGAAGTCGGCGTCGAGCGCTTCGCCCGCGGCCACGAGGGCGTAGAGCGGTCCACGATGGCTGGCGAGCACGGACGCGAGCACCCGGGCGGCGGGGTAGTCCGCGCTGTCGGCTCCGGGCAGCTGGAAAGCGAGAAGCGCCAGGCCGTAGGGCCGATCCGTCGGGAGGTCGAACCGCTCGGGCGCCGGGCGTTCGAAGCGGAAGGCGGGGCGCTCCGGGAGCTCCTTTCGGGACACGTCGCCGAACAGACGCTCGACGACGGCGAGGGTCGACCCGGGGTCGACATCACCCGCGATCACGAGGATCGCATTGTTCGGGGCGTACCACGTGTCGTGGAACTGCCGCAGCATCGCGGCCGTCGTCCGGTCGAAGGAGGGACGCGTGCCGAGGGGATCGTGGGCATACGGTGTTCCCCGGAAGAGCGTGGCGAGGATCTTCTCGTATGCGACGAACTCGGGGTGGGAGAGGTCCTGCGCCACCTCCTGCTCGATTGCACCCCGCTCCTTCTGCCAGAGCGTCTCGGTGGCGAGGACGCCACGCATTCGGGTGGCTTCGATGCGGAGGGGCAGCTCCAACTCGTCGGCCGGCACCGTGAAGAAGTACTGCGTGATGGTCTGCTGGGTGTCGGCGTTGAACCGGCCGCCCATCGCGGCGGTGATGCTCGCCAGCTGATCCGCCGACAGGCCTCGGCTGCCACGGAACATCATGTGCTCGCTGGCGTGCGCCGTCCCCGGGAAGCCCTCGGCCGTCTCGACCGACCCGACGCGATAGTTGATCGCCGTGGTGACGACCGGCGCGAGCGGGTTCCGGATCACGACGACCTCGAGTCCGTTGGGAAGCGTCCTCCGCACGGCCGGCGCCGGCTCGACCGGGGTGGATGGACCGATCCGTGGCCGCGCAGCGCACGACGACAGGATGAACGCCAGGGCGGCGGTCACCCATTGCACACGCCGAGCGCCCGCCCCCTGCAGGTTCGAGATGTCCTTCACGACGCTTTCCTTACGACCGTTCGGCATCCTGCGAGCGACGCGATGTCGCGGGCCCGGCTCCATCACTCGATGATGCGGATGGGCAGTGCGCCATCGCCGCCGGGGTCGAGGACGTAGCGCCGGACGCGCGGCAGGATGCGCTCCGCCGTCTCGAGGTAGAGGCGCTTCTCGAGGACATCCGGCGAGCGGCGGTGCTCCGCGACGAGCGCGGTGAACCGAGCCGCGTCGCCACGGGCCCGGTTGAGTCGCTGATCCCGGAAGGTGAACGCCTCGTTGAGCCTCTGCTCGGCCTCGCCGCGGGCGACCGGTACCAGCCCGTTCGCGTACGTCTCGGCCTCCGAGACGAGCCGCTCGCGGTCGGCCCGCGCGTTCTGGACGTCCTGGAACGCGGCCATCACGACCGCCGGCGGCTCGACCGACTCGAGATTGACCGTGAGCACCTGCAGCCCGACGTCCCATCGATCGAGCAGCGCCTGGGTCCGCGCGCGCACCCGCTCGATGAGTGCCAGGCGGCCCGAGGTGAGGAGGTCGTCGACCGGCGCCGCGCTCGCCGCCTCGGTGAAGGCTGCGCCGGCGACCCAGCGCAGGATCTCGCGGGGCTTCTCGCTGCCGAACAGGTACTTCGCGGGATCTGCGACGCGGTAGTTCACCCGGGCGCGCAGCTCCAGGATGTTCGTGTCGCCGGTCAGCCAGCTCGCGATGGACGGGTCCGGTCGGATGCCGCTCGCGTCCTCGATCGCCAGGTAGCCGACGGGCATCGTGAACGCGCGCGTCACCTCGGCCCTGTCGACCTGTCCGAGGGGGCGCGGCCACCACCAGTGGACGCCTGGCGGCACCGTGGCGTCGACGATCGCCCCGCAGAGGCGCGTCACCGCCAGGCTGGTCGCGGGAACGGTGTAGAAGCCGGTCGCGAGGTACGCGAGGACCGCTCCGAGGCCGAGCACCGCTCGCACCCGCGGCCGGCGGAGCGCCGCGGCGAAATCGCCGGCGCGCCCTCTCATCGCGCGGCCCCCGTGACCGGTCCCCCGAGCAGGCCCTTCATGAGGGCCGAGTCGGTCGGCAGGATGACGGTCGTGTCCTTGTCGATGATCTTCTCGTAGGCCTCGAGCGTGCGGACGAACCGGTAGAAGTCCGGATCCGCCCCCAGCGCGTCGGCGTAGATGTGCGCCGCCTCGGCCTCGGCCTGTCCCCGGATCTCCGACGCCTTTCGCTCCGCTTCCGCGAGGAGACGGGCGCGCTCGCGGTCGGCCTCCGCCCGGATCCTGAGCGACTGCTCCTCGCCCTCCGAGCGGAACTGCCTCGCGATGCGCTGGCGCTCGGCCCGCATGCGCTGGAAGACGCTCGCCTCGTTCTGCTGCGGAAAGGCCAGGCGCTCGACCCCCAGGGACACGAGGTTGATCCCGTACTCGTGCGCCGCGGTGTCCCGGACGCGCCGCTCGACCTCGTCGACGATCGCCCCGAGGTGCATCTTGTCTGCGTCGGTCGAGACCAGAGCGTCGAACGACACGGAGCCGAAGGCCGCGCCGATCTCGGAGCTCGTGACGGCGGCGAGACGCGCCTCGGCCGCGTCGCGGACCAGCACGGTCTGGAGGTAGCGCACCGGATCGTCGAGGCGCCAGGTGAGGAACGTACGCGCGACGACGTTCTTCTTGTCGAGCGTCAGATACTCCGCCGCGGGCGGCTCCGTCATGAGGAGGCGGGCATCCAGCCGGACGACCTGGTCGACGAGCGGGACCCGGAAGCGCAGGCCGGGCGTCTTGTAGATCCGCACCGGCCGGCCGAATCGCGTCACGACGGCATACTCGGTCGCGTCGACGACGAACGCGGAGCCGAGTGCCGCCAGGGCGACGAGCACGACGAGCGCGAAGAGCAACCTGGAGGACTTCATGGGGCATCTCCTTCCCGCCCCGGCAGGGCGGGCTGCGACGACCGGGCGTTCGGCGCCGCGCCGGGGGAGCGAACGGCGGGTGGCGGCGGGAACACGGCGGGCGTTCCGCCGTCGCGAAGCCAGAGCTCGTAACCCTTGCCCCCGCCCGTCGAGCGGATGATCTTGCGGGCGCCGGGCAGGATCCGCTCGGCGGACTCGAGATAGAGCCGCTCTTCCGTGAGCCGCGGCGCCCGGCCGTGCTCCTCGGCGAGCGCCCTGAACGCCGCCGCGCGCCCCGTCGCCTCCGCGCGGCGCTCGCTCGCCTGGCCCTCCGCCCCCGCGACGAGCCGCGCGGCCTCCCCGCGCGCGACTGCGACGACGCCGGCGGCGTATGCGTTCGCCTCGTGGATCGTCCTCAGGCGATCCTCGTGTGCGCTGGCGACGTCGCGGAAGGCGTCGTGAACCGAAGCCGGAGCATGCACGTCGAGCAGCCGGACGGCGAGCACGTCGATGCCGAGCATGTCCTTGTCGACGTCGTCCCGGACGTGCCGGAGGAGCCACTCCTCGACCTCCGCGCGGTCGCTCGTGTAGACGAGGTCGATCGGCCTGCGCGCCATCGCCTCGACGAGCCGCGCGCGCACCAGCGCGGAGAGCACCTCGGGCGGCGTCTCGACGCCCAGCCGATAGCGCACCGGATCGGCGATCCGGTACTGCGCCTCGGCGTGCAGGTCGATCACGTTCTCGTCCGCCGTCACGTAGAGGGCCTCT
>CAZLYE010000243.1:0-4600 GCA_964562865.1 uncultured Binatia bacterium (SeqCode)
GATCCGCGCGGCGACGCCCTCCTCGAGCAGCTCCGCGAGCGCCTCGTCGAGCGCCCACGCCAGCTGGACGGCCGGCGTGAAGGGCACCGTCCCACGCTCCTGCGCCTCGTGGTGGAGCGGGAGCGAGAGGTAGAGCGACCGACGCGGATGGCCCGCGAGGCGCCGCATCGCATCCCGCCGAACGAGCACGAACGCCAGCCCCGGGAAGGCCTGGATGCACTTGCCGCCGGTCCCGACGACCAGGTCGGCCAGGTCCGGATCGAGGGCGTCGCCTGCGAGCCCGCTCACCGAGTCGACGAGCACGAGCTTCCCGCGCGCACGCGCGAGGCGCCCGATCGCCGCGACGGGGTTGAGAAGGCCGGTCGTCGTCTCGTGGTGGACGACCGCGACCGCCTCGACCCCCGGCTCGGCGAGCGCGCGCTCGACGGCGTCGAGGTCCGGCGCCTCGGTCCACGGGCCCTCGACCACCGTGTGCGGGAGTCGCGCCGCGGCCGCCATCGCCGCGATCCGCTCGCCGTACACGCCGTTCGACACGATCGCGAGGCGGCCGCGCTCCGAGAGGACGCTCGTGACGGCCGCCTCGAGCGCGGCCGTTCCGGAGCCCGTGATGAGGACCGCCGTGAAGTCGCGGACCGGCGCGAACGCCTCCACCAGGCGCACGCGGACGGACGCCTGCAGCGCACCGTATTCGGGCTCCCGGTGGCAGAGATCGTCGCGCGTGAGCGCCGCCCTGACCCGCGGCGACACGTTCACCGGGCCGGGGTTGAGGAGGATCATCGTCCGGCGCCGAGCGCGCGCCGCAGGCGTGCGGTCATGGCCTCGGGGTCGTGCGGGATGCGCGGGGCGGGCGGTCCCGCGGGACCGAGGGCGATGCGAACGAGCAGGAACGCCGGGCCCGGACGGACGAGGAAGGCCGGCGCCTCGCGGGCGAGCGCCTCGGTGCTCTCGACGCGCGCCACGGAGCGGTAGCCGGCCGCGCGGGCCACGTCGTCCAGCCGCACGCGGTCGGAGACCGTCGGCTGGGCGCCGGTCGAGGCGTGCGCGCCGTTGTCGAAGCAGACGTGGAGCAGGTTCTCGGGCGCCGCCGCGGCGATGGTCGCGAGCGTGCCGAGGTTCATGAGCACGTTCCCGTCGCCGTCGAGGACGAGGACCCGCCGGCGCGGCTGCGCGAGCGCCACACCGAGCCCGATCGACGACGCGAGGCCCATCGACCCGATCATGTAGAAGCTCTCGGCGCGGTCGCGGGCCGCGCAGCCGGCGCGCCCGATGTAGCCGTTGGCGTGGATCGTCACCGTCCCCTCGGGGACGAGCGGCGCCAGAAGGGCGAGCGCGTCGGAGAGCGTCATTCGAAGAGCCCGGGCGGGACGACGAGCGCCACCGGCTTCTCCGTCTCGCGGAGACGTACGGCCGCCCACTCGACGTCGCCGTCGATTCCCGCCGGCGCGAGCGTGCGGTGGGGAATGCCGAACAGGTCGAGGAGCCCGGGCATCCGCTCGCCCATGATGAGGTGCTCGGGTGCGTCCCTTCCCTCGAAGCCGCGCCACGTGACGAGGAGCAGGCAGGGGATGCGGTAGAGGAGATGGAGCGAGCCGAGCGCGTTCAGCGACACCCCGAGGCCCGAGTTCTGCATCACGACGACCGGCAGGCGCCCCCCGAGCCACGCGCCGGCCGCCACGCCGAGCGCCGCGTCCTCGCGGACGTCGCCCAGATAGAGCGCGCGGCGCTCGAGCTCCGCGAGGACACCCTTCACGAGGGAGCACGGCACGCCCGTGAAGAAGTCGAACCCCGCCCCCATCAGGCGGTCGACGAAGCGCGCGGCCGGGGCGGTCGTCACAGGAGGACCGAGATCTCGTCGCCTTCGACGCGGACCGGGTAGACGGTCGCGCGGGCGGGGCGGTCGGACGCGCCGGTCGTTAGGTCGTAGCGCCACCCGTGCATCGGGCAGCGGATGGCCGGGCCGGCCTCGAGGAACCCGCGGATCAGCGGCCCGTCGCGGTGCGGGCAGCGGTTCCGGATCGCGTAGACGCGCTCGTCCACCCGGAAGAGCGCGATCTCGGTGACACCGACCCGGACCAGAGTCCGGCCGCGCTCGCCGAGGTCCGCGAGCCGCGCGACGGCGACCCAGCCCTCGCCGTCATCAGGGGACATAGCCCCAGAGACGGACGACCGACCTCGGGTCGGCATCGCGGAACGCCCGGTACTTGAGGAGTGCGTCGAGGCCGTCGCACGTCCGCTCGAGGTTCGTCTCCATGCCCGGGAAGTCGCCCCAGCCGTGCTCGTTCTTGTGCCGGACGATCCACGCGAGCCCGCGCTCGATCGCCTCCACGGTGGCCGGGTCGTCGCCCAGGATCCGGGTCACGAGCATCGAGGAGCGGACGCAGTCCATGGTGTGGTCGACGTTCTCCTCGTCCCACGAGCCGTCGGGGGCCTGCCACCCCCGGAGGCAGGCGAGCCCGCGGACGCACGCCTCCCGGATGCCGGAGACCTTCTCGCCGAGGACGAGGTCCGCGACCAGGGCGTCCTGGATCAGGTGGGCGGTGATCTCGACCCCGGAGGGGTGGAAGTCCGGATCGTGCCAGCCCCCCTCCGGGGACTGGTTCTCGAGGATGAACCCGAGCCCGCGCCGCCACGCCCGCTCGACGTCGGCACTGCGGTGCCGCTCGTCGAGGGCCAGCACGACGTCGAAGAAGCTCACCGGGTGGCTCGTCGTGTCGAGATCCGCCCAACGGGGGTCGACCCAGCGGCCGTCGGGACGCTGCGAGCCGAGGAAGTAGTCGATCGCCCGGCGGACCGCGCCGTCGAGCGCCGGCTCCCCGAGGACCCGGTTCCCGCGGATCAGCATGAGGGCGCAGAAGGCGGACACCCAGACCGTGCTGTCGGGGTGATCGGACTCGGGTGCCCAGCCGCCGTCGCCGTGCTGGCACGCGACGAACGCCCGGTACTCGTCCCGGAAGTCGCCGAGGGTCCGGGTGTGCAGGAGGACGCGGAGCGCGTGCGCGACCAGCTCGAGGTCCCTCGGCCCCGTCGCGATGCTCCAACCCGGGCGCTCGGCGCCGAAGAAGCGGTACTCGTCGGCGATCAGACGGTCGACCTGCTGCAGGTCCATCTCGTGCTCCTGGCCCGTGCTTCCACCTACCGCGCGAGCTCCGCGCACGCGCGGCGGTAGTCCTCGATCGTGTCGATCTCCATCCATCCCTTGTGGATGTCCACGGCGGTGACCACGTGGCCGCGGTCGATCATGGCCTGCAGGAGATGCGTCACGCTCGCCCGCTCGAGGCCCTCCGCCCGGGACGCCGCCAGCTCCGCGTGCACCGCACGGAGCGTCGCCGCTCCCGCCGCCGAGAACATCGCCATCCCGATGAACTCGCCGTGCGCCTCCTCGGCCGCGACCTCCGGCCCGATGCGCACGACGCGGCTGCCGGCCTCCGGCGCGACGAAGCGGCGGCCGCCCGGTGCCGTCTCGGTGACGACGAGGTCGAGCGGGCCGGCGGGGAGCGAGAGCCCAGCCCGATAGGCGTCGTGGAAGGCGCGATCGACCACGACCGCGACGTCCCCGCGCGTCTGCAGGAGCCGCACGAGGATCGCGGGATCGAACACGATGTCGCCGTAGAGGAGCACGAACGGCCCGTCGAGCTCCGGTTCGGCGCCGAACAGCGAGTGCACCTCACCGGTCTCGGCGAACCGGTCGTTGTCGACGAAGCGCGCGCCGTCGACGACGACCCGCTCCTTGCGGTACCCGCGCACCACGACGACGTCCCGCACGCCGCACCGCCGGAGCGCCTCGACCTGCCGCGCGAGGATCGAGCGGCCGTTCACCTCGAGCATCGCCTTCGGGCGGTCGGCGGTGAGCGGCAGCAGCTCCGGCTCGAAGCCCGCCGCCAGGATGATGGCCCGCGGCGCCTCGTCGCCGGCGAAGAGGAAGCGCTGCTCGTTGGCCTTGAGCTCGGGGACGCCGACCAGCGCGTAGACCTCCTCGAGGGAGGCGATCCGCTGCTCGACGGAAGCCGCGTGGCCGGTCCGACGGATGTCGCGGAGCGCATCGCGCATGCCGACGATCGCCGCGCGGAGCGACTGGTTGGCGAATATCGCCATCCGGAAGCCCGCCGCGCGGAGCTCGGCGGCGGTCACCTCGGGGTACGTGGTCGGAACGGCCACCAGCGGGGCGGGCCGATCCCAGGCAGCGGCGAATTCCTTCAACTCATTGAAATTCCTAGACTTTGAATGCACGAGCACCGCGTCGGCGCCGGCGTCGGCGTAGGCACGGGCCCGCCGGAGCGCCTCCTCGATACCGAGCCCCACGATCAGGGCCTCGGTGCGCGCGATCACGATGAAGGCCGGGTCCCGTCGGGCGGCGGCCGCCGCCTGGACCTTCCGGGCGTGCTCCTCGACGGGGACCAGGTCTCGACGCACGCCGGCGTAGAAGCTGCACCGCTTCGGGAACTCGTTGTCCTCGATGCAGATCCCGGCGGCACCGGCGCGCTCGAACTCGCCGGCGGTCCGCATGACGTTGATCGCGTTCCCGTAGCCGTTGTCACAGTCCGCGATCTCCGGGATGTCGACCGCAGCGACGATGCGACGGACGGCCTCGAGCGTCTCGGTG
>CAZLYE010000244.1:0-2560 GCA_964562865.1 uncultured Binatia bacterium (SeqCode)
ATCCAGCGCTCGAGCGACGGCGGCCAAACGTGGGAGACGGTCGGAAATAAGTTCTCGTACGACGGGGCCACCGGGACCCATCAGTGGTACGACGGGACGCCCCACCCCTGGGAGTTCGCACGGGTCTGGCATCTGGAGCCCTCGCCGACCGACCCGGACACGGTCTACGCCGGGGTCGAGGACGCGGCCCTGTTCCGCACCACCGACGGGGGCCAGAGCTGGCACGAGCTGCCCGGGCTGCGCACCCACACCTCCGCGCCGTCCTGGCAGCCGGGAGCGGGCGGGATGTGCCTGCACACGATCCTCCTGGACCCGAGCCGGCCCGGGCGGATCTTCGTCGCGATCTCCGCGGCGGGCGCGTTCCGGAGCGACGACGGGGGCGCCACGTGGCGGCCGATCAACCGCGGCCTCCGGTCGGAGCAGATCCCGGATCCGACCGCCGAGGTCGGCCACTGCGTGCATCGCATCGCGATGCACCGGTCGCGGCCGGGCGTGCTGTTCATGCAGAAGCATTGGGACGTCATGCGCAGCGACGACGGGGGCGACTCGTGGCGGGAGGTGAGCGGGAACCTGCCGAGCGACTTCGGGTTCCCGATCGACGTGCACGCGCACGAGCCGGACACCGTCTACGTCGTGCCCATCAAGAGCGATTCCGAGCACTACCCGCCCGACGGCAAGCTCCGCGTGTACCGCAGCCGCACCGGCGGCAACGAGTGGGAGGCGCTCACGAACGGGCTGCCGCAGCGCCACTGCTACGTCAACGTGCTGCGCGATGCGATGGCGGTCGACTCGCTCGACCCGTGCGGAGTCTACTTCGGCACCACCGGCGGGCAGGTCTACGCCTCGGCCGACGCGGGGGACCGATGGGCGCCCATCGTCCGGGACCTGCCGGCGGTCGTGTCCGTCGAGGTCCAGACCCTGCCGTGAGGCGCCGCCCATGATCCGGGTGGTCCTCCCCGCCCACCTGAGAACGCTGGCGCGCGTCGACGGCGAGCTCAAGATCGACGTCGCGGGACCGGTCACTGTGGGCGCCGTCCTCGACGCGCTCGAGGCCGCCTATCCGATGCTGCGCGGGACCATCCGCGACCAGATCACGCAGCGGCGTCGGGCGTTCCTCCGATTCTTCGCCTGCGAGCAGGATCTCTCTCACGAGCCGCCGGAGACCCCCCTGCCCGAGGCGGTCGCGACCGGCGCCGAGCCGCTGCTGGTGGTGGGGGCGATGGCGGGCGGCTAGGAGCGGGGAGGGTCCGTGGGTGCCGGGGGGCCGCCGCCCCTTTACCTCGCCCCGGCAATCAGGCAGGATAGGCGCCCATGAAGCCGGCCCGCTTCGAGTATCACCGCCCCGCCTCGCTCGCCGAGACCTTCGACCTCCTCGACCGATACGGCGACGACGGGCGCATCCTGGCCGGCGGCCAGAGCCTGGTGCCCGCGCTCAACATGCGCCTGGCCACGCCGCGCGCGGTGATCGACATCAACCGGCTCCCCGGCCTCGACGACATCCGGCTCGCCCCCGAGGGGCTGATCATCGGCGCCCTCACGCGGCAGGAGGCGCTCGAGCGCTCGCCGCTCGTGCGCGAGCACGCGCCCCTGCTCGCGGCCGCGGTGCCGCACGTGGGGCACGCCGCGATCCGGGCGCGCGGCACCGTCGGCGGCAGCCTCGCGCTCGCGGATCCCGCCGCGGAGCTCCCGGCCTGCGCGGTCGCGCTCGACGCCACGATCCGGCTGAGCCGCCGCCGCGGCTCACGGAGCGTGGCCGCCGCCGACTTCTTCCGCGGCATCTACACCACCGCGGTCGAGCCCGGCGAGGTGGTGACCGAGATCGTGGTCCCGCCCGGCCTCGGCTGGCGCACCGGCTTCGAGGAGCTGGCCCGCCGCCACGGCGACTTCGCGCTCGCCGGCCTCGCCGCGCGCCTGCGCCTCGAGGGCCCGACGGTCCGCGAGGCGCGCCTCGTCTTCTTCGGCGTCGGCGACCGGCCGGTGCGCGCGCGGTCCGCCGAGACCGCGCTGACGGGGCGCGGCCCCGACCCCGAGGCCCTCGCGGCGGCCGGGCGCGCGCTCGGGCGCGATCTCGACCCGCCCGGCGACATTCACGCCTCGCCCGCGCTCCGCCGGCACCTGGCCGGCGTCCTCCTCGCGCGGGTGCTCCGGCGGATGATGAACGGCGCCAAGTGAAGATCGCCCTCACCGTCAACGGCGCGCCCGTCTCGCGGGAGATCGAGCCGCGGCAGACCCTGGTCGACTTCCTGCGGTACGAGCTCGGGCTCACCGGCTCGCACGTCGGCTGCGAGCACGGCGTCTGCGGCGCCTGCACCGTCCGGGTCGACGGCGCGTCGCTGCGCGGCTGCCTGATGCTGGCGGCCCAGGCCGACGGCTGCCGCGTCGAGACCATCGAGGGGCTGGCCGAGAGCGGGGTCCTCGCCCCGCTCCAGCAGGCCTTCCGCATGGAGAACGCGCTCCAGTGCGGATTCTGCACGTCGGGGATGCTGCTCACCGCTCACGCGCTGCTCGAGCGCGATCCGCACCCCGACCCCGCGACCGTTCGCGAGGCCATCGGCGGCAA
>CAZLYE010000245.1:0-2857 GCA_964562865.1 uncultured Binatia bacterium (SeqCode)
CGGGACGGCGACGGCTACCTCGAGTACCGGCGGAGCAGCCGGCACGGGCTCGTGAACCAGGGGTGGAAGGACTCGAACGACTCGGTCTTCCATCGCGACGGCACGCTCGCCGAGCCTCCGATCGCGCTCGTCGAGGTGCAGGGCTACCGCTACGCGGCGCTCCTCGGGCTGGCGGACGTCGCCGACGCGCTCGGCGTCGCGGACCCCGCCCGCTGGCGGGGCGAGGCGGCGGCGCTCCGCGACCGCATCAACGCCGACTTCTGGATGGAGGACGAGGGAACCTACGCGCTCGCCCTCGACGGCGACAAGCGCCCCTGCGCGGTCGTGACGTCGAACGCGGGTCATCTGCTCTTCTGCGGCGTGCCCGACGCGGCTCGCGCGGAGCGCCTCGCCGTGCGCCTCCTTCGCACCGACATGTTCTGCGGATGGGGCGTCCGGACGCTCGCCAGCGGTCAGCCGCGCTACAACCCCATGAGCTACCACAACGGCTCGGTGTGGCCGCACGACAACTCGCTCGTCGCGGCAGGTCTCCGGCGCTACACCCACGTCGACGGCGTGCTGCAGGTGCTGACCGCTCTGGTCGAGGCGGCGCTCCACTTCGAGGACCGGCGCCTTCCCGAGCTCTTCTGCGGCTTCGGTCGGCGTCGGGAGGCGGCGCCGGTGCCGTATCCGGTGGCGTGCCGCCCGCAGGCGTGGGCCGCGGGGAGCATCTTCCTCCTGCTCGAGGCGGCCCTCGGACTCGAGACCGACGCGTTCCAGCGGCGCATCGTCTTCCGTCAGCCGCAGCTTCCCGCGTGGCTCGCGTCGCTCGAGATCCGCAACCTCCGTCTCGGCGACGCGCGCGTCGACGCCCACGTGCTGCGCGGACGGTACGGCGGGTCGATCGAGATCATCCGCAAGGACGGCGAGGTGGAGATCGTCGAGACGCGCTGAGGCGTCGGCCCCGCGCCTCCGCGGGTGCGCGGGCGGCGCGTGCGATTGGCGGGAGCGGCGACAAGCGCGTCGCCGGGAACGACAACCGGCGCCGTCCCACCCGGCGGCTGACGGGATTCGGAACTGAGTGACACGCCGGCTTTGCGGGGTACCGCACCGCACTCCGGCCAGCGAAACGCGGGCTCGGGAACGGGGGAGCAGCAATCGCACCCGCCGAGTCCCGCGGATCGCGAGGTTGCGCGCTCGCCGGAGGGTGGACCACTCGGCGCGATGGAACGCGCCTTGCTCAACGTCGGGCCGGGCGCGCGGCGTGGGGGCGCGTGCTCGGAACGGCGGAGCCATGTGGAGCGCAGGCGGATGATCGACGTGTCGAGAGACGGCGACGCGCGCGGCGCGCGCGACGCCGTCGCGGCGGTCGCACCGGCGACGCGCGTGGCCGAGCCGGAATGGTACGTGGTCGCAACGAAGCTGCGGCGCGAGCGCTTCGCCGCCGAGCAGCTCGCCCAGCGATGCGTCGAGACCTTCCTCCCGCGTCTCGCGCTCACGCGGCGTGGGACGTGCGTCGTCCGGCCCCTCTTCCCCGGCTACCTCTTCGCGCGGCTCGAGCTGCCGCGAGAGTGGGCGCGCGTGGTGTGGAGCCCCGGTGTCCGCCGTCTCGTCACATTCGAGGGTGAGGCGCCGTCCGTCCCGCCGGCAGCCATCGCCTTCCTCCGCGGCCAGGCCGGCCCGGACGGGGTGATCGTCGCGCGCCCCCGGCCCCTTCCCGTCGGCCGCCGCGTGCGCGTGACGAGCGGACCGCTCGCCGGTCTGGTCGGCATCATCGAGAATCCACCGGACGCGCGCGGTCGCGTCGGCGTGCTGATGGACATCCTCCGCACGCAGACCCGCGTGTCGATCGACGTCGGTTGGCTGGAGGACGCCTGATGCACCGTGCGCTGGTTCTGCTGCTGCTGTTCGCGTTCGCGTGTGCCTCGCCACCCCATCCGTCCCCCCGGGACCCCGAGCTCGCGAAGCCCGCCGGCTCGCCCGACGACGGCCGCCTGGCGCAGCTCTACCAGGCCCGGACGAGCGGCGGCGGTGCGGACTACTGCCTCGGGCCCGGGGACCTCCTCACGGTCAACGTCTTCGGCTGGGACGCGATGAAGGACGTCCAGACGCGCGTCTCGTCGACGGGCGCCGTCTCCCTCCCGATGATCGGCGACGTGCCCGCGGGCGGCCGCACGGAAACGCAGCTCCAGGCCGAGATCGAGCAGCGGCTGCGCAACGGGTACATGCGCGATCCGCACGTGACGGTGTTCGTCCAGCGCTACCAGAGCCAGCAGGTCTCGGTGACCGGCGCGGTCGCGCGGCCGGGGCTCTACAGCCTCACGCGCGACAACCGGACCGTCTACGACCTGCTCTCGCAGGCCGGCGGGTTGACGGAGCAGGCCGGCGGCCGCGTGCTGCTGTCGCCCGTCGAGAGCGCGCGCTGCGACGGATCGGGCCGGCCGAGCCACGCGGCGGCGCCGGCGCTCCACCCGACGGCCGGCGCGGGCGTGCAGATGGCCAGCGCCTCGTCCCTCGAGCCGATCGAGTTCGACCTCGAGGGCAAGGTGCCGGCGGGCCAGGTGAACCCGCTCACGCTGCCCGTCGTGGGCGGCGACTCGCTCGTCGTCACGCGCGGCCGCTTCATGGTCGACGGCTGGGTGGCGAAGCCGGGCCTCTACACCTTCACGCCCGGGATGACGGCCTACGGCGCCATGAGCGTGGCGGGCGGCGCGCTCTATCCCGCGAACCTGGGCCGCACGCAGATCGTCCGCGCGCGACGGGACGGGACGAAGGAGCTGCTCGAGGTCGACCTCAACCGGGTCGGTCGCGGCGAGGCGCAGGACGTCGCGCTGCGGGAGGGTGACGTGGTGCGCTTCAACGCATCGAGTACCCGCAT
>CAZLYE010000246.1:0-3107 GCA_964562865.1 uncultured Binatia bacterium (SeqCode)
GACCTGCATCTGAAGCTCGCGCTACCCGCGGCGAGCCTCGTCATGATGCTCCTCGCGGTGCCGCTCGCGGCGTCCGGCACCCGGCTCACGAGCTTCGCGGCGAGCCTCGGCCTCGGCTTCGCGGTCGGCTTCGGCTACTTCGTCCTGATCGCGTTCGCGCGGACGCTCGGCCAGAAGGGCGCGCTGCCCCCGGCGCTCGCCGCCTGGGCCGCGAACACGCTCTTCGCGCTCGTCGGCGGCTTCTATCTCCTCGGGAGCGAGTGACCCGCCGTCGACCGCGTCACGGGACGAGCGCGGGCGACTCGAGCCCGGTCGTCTCCGGCAGGCCGAGCATCACGTTCAGGCACTGGACCGCCTGCCCCGAGGCCCCCTTCCCGAGGTTGTCGATCGCGGTCACGACGATCGCGTGCGAGGTCGCGGCGTCCCAGCGCCAGCCGACGACGCAGCGGTTCGTCCCGCGGACCTCCCGCAGCTCCGGCGGAGTCCCCTCGCCGCGCACGATGACGAACGGCTCCCGGGCGTAGGCCTCCTCGAAGAGCGCCTCGAGCGGCGGCCGGCCGCCCGGCACGCGCACGTACATCGTGCTCAGGAGCCCGCGGTTCACGGGGAGCAGATGCGGCACGAACAGGATCGACGCCCGCGCGCCGGCGGCGCGTGCCTCCTGCTCGATCTCGGGCCCGTGGCGGTGCGCCCCGATCGCGTACGGCCGGAAGTTCTCGTTCACCTCGGCAAAGAGCTGCTCGACCTTCGCGCCGCGCCCCGCGCCGGTCGTCCCGGACTTCGCATCGACGACGACGGGCTCGACGAGGAACCCAGCGCGTGCGAGCGGGACGAGCCCGAGGAGCGCGCCGGTCGGATAGCAGCCGGGACATGCGACGAGGCGCGCGTCGCGGATCCGCGCGCGGTTCGTCTCGGGCAGCCCGTACACCGCCTCGGCCAGCAGATCCGGCGCGGCATGCTCGCCGTACCAGCGGCCGTACACGGCGACGTCGCGGAGCCGGAAGTCGGCGGAGAGATCGAGGACGCGCCGGCCGCGCCGGACGAGGTCGCGCACGACGGGCGCCGCGGCGCCATGCGGCAGCGCCGTGAACACGACGTCGGCCGCCGCCGCGGCGCTGGCCGGCTCGGGCGCCTCGAGCGGCGCCTCGACGACGCCGGCGAGGAACGGATACACGTCCGCCGCGCTCCGGCCGCGGTACTGCTCCGACGAGAGGAACGCGAGCTCGACACCCGGATGGCGCGCGAGGAGCCGCAGCAGCTCCACGCCCGTGTACCCCGTCGCGCCGAGCACGGCGACGCGGACGCGCGATCCCGAGGCGGCGGGCGCCATCGGACCGGACACTATGCGACGCCCGGGCCGGGTTCAAACGCGCGGGCGCGCGTCGCACTTCAACGCTTGGAGTACTGCGGCCGCTTGCGCGCCTTGTGGCGCCCGTACTTCTTCCGCTCCACCTCGCGCGGATCGCGGGTGATGAACCCCGCCTTCTTCAGGACCGAGCGGAGCTCCGGATCGGCCTGCAGGAGCGCGCGCGTGATCCCGTGGCGGATCGCAACCGCCTGCGCCGACACGCCGCCGCCCTGGACCGTCGCGTCGACACGGAAGCGGTTCAGCGTCGAGGTCACCTCGAACGGCTGGTGCACGATCATCCGCGACGTCTCGCGGCCGAAGTAGTTGTCGAGCGGACGGGCGTTGATGCTGATCTCGCCGCCGCCGGGCTGGAGACGGACGCGCGCGACCGACGACTTCCGCTTGCCGGTCGCCCAGATGACGGGGATGCGTTCGGGGCTCATCGTCCTCTCGCTCTCACGCTTCGGGCAGGGGCACCGGCCTCTGCGCCTGGTGCGGATGATCCGGCCCCGCGTAGATCTTGAGCTTCGTCGCGAGGCGGCGGCCGAGACGGTTATGGGGCAGCATGCCGACGACGGCCTCGCGCACGACCCGGGTGGGATGCTTCGCGAGGACCTCTTCGGCGCGCGAGCGCCGGACGCCGCCCGGCCACCCGGTGTGGCGGATGTACTCCTTCTTCGCGAGCTTCTGCCCCGTGAGCCGGACCTTCGCGGCGTTGACGACGACCACGAAGTCACCGGCGTCGAGATGCGGAGCGTAGGTCGGCTTCGTCTTCCCGCGCAGCACGGAGGCGACGCGCGAGGCGAGCCGGCCGAGGACCTTGCCATCCGCGTCGGCGACGTACCACTGCCGCCTCGTCCGTGCGGTTTCCGTGCTGAGACTGTTCGTGGTTCTGGTCAACGTCATCGTACGATCACCGAGCGGAGCACAGCGACGGGACCCGCGGACAACCGCCGCTGCCGGGGTCCCGCCGCGGTAGGCGGGGCCGACGAGACTCGAACTCGCGACCTCCTGCGTGACAGGCAGGCGTTCTAACCAACTGAACTACGACCCCGAGGTACTCCGGATTCGGCACCGCGTGCTCCTAGCGTAGCGCCGCGCTTCTTGCAACGTCGGTCGGCGCCTTCCGGAGCGACGGACCAAGAGCACCCGGCGGAACGGGGCCGGCCGTCATCGGCCGGCCCCGTCTCGTGCCGGGTTGGCTCGGATCAGGGCATCGGAGCGAGATCGCCCGTGATCGCGAGGTAGTCGCCGAAGTCGGTGCTCGGCTCGTTGTCGATCGCGATGAGCTTCGGGTTCACGAAGTTCACCACGCCACCGAACGTGAGGCCCTCGCCCTCGAGCGGCGGGACGTTGCTCGCCGCGCCCATCTCGAGCGAGCCGGCGGTCTGGCTCATGGCCGCCTGCTTGATGAGATCGTCGTCGGTCCCACCACCGCCCGTCCCGCCGGAGCAGAGCGAGCCGAAGGTGAAGTGCGGATCGACCGACGTGACGTCGGGCTGGATCGCCGACTTCCCGTCCGCGACCACGAGCTTCATGGTCACGAACACGTTCATGTTGAGGCAGCCCTCGAGGAGGAAGCAGTCGGCATTCGTCGCGGTCGTCGAGGCCATGCACCCCGGCGCAGCGCTGATGCTGCCGCTGAAGCCCGTCGTCCCGTCCCGGTCGGCGAGGAACGCGATCGAGACCTGCGAGAAGCGCATGACGCTCTCGACCACCCCGTCGGTGGCCGGGTTGTCGAAGATCTCGAGCTTCGGCG
>CAZLYE010000247.1:0-4242 GCA_964562865.1 uncultured Binatia bacterium (SeqCode)
GGCGCCGCGATCCCCGAGCGCGGACGTGAACCGCGCGGCGAAGACCGCGTCGATCATCGCCCGCCACTCGCCGTCGACCTTCTCCGTCGCCGGGAAGATGGTCCCGTGCGCGCTCTCCCACCACGAGGCCGGGTCCCGCACCGAGAGCAGCACGACCGCGTCGGGGAAGGCCGCGGCCAGCTCGGGCCAGAAGGAGGCCGCGGGCCAGTCGACGGCGGCGCGATACCCGTCGAAGAGCGCACGCCAGTCCGGCATCCGCCCTCGCGCCGCCGCATGCCACATCGGCACGTGGTCCGGGTGCGCGAAGACCTCCGCCATGTGGTAGCACGGCGCACCGAGGAGCCGCTCGAGGGAGGCGGGGCCCGGCCTGGCGCGCCGCGCGCGCATCGTGGTAGCAGCCGGCGATGGAGCGGCCCCTCGCAGGCATCCGCGTCGTCGAGGTGGCGCAGTGGTGGTTCGTCCCGGCCGCCGGCGCCGTGCTCGCGGACTGGGGAGCGGACGTGATCAAGGTGGAGCACCCGGTCACCGGGGACCCGCAGCGCGGCCTCGTGACCTCGGGGCTCATCCCTTCGACGGGCGGCGTCAACTTCATGATCGAGCAGCCGAACCGCGGAAAGCGGAGCGTCGGCCTCGACCTCGCACACCCGCGCGGGCTCGAGCTCCTCCACAAGCTGGTCGAGACCGCCGACGTGTTCCTCACGAACTTCCTCCCCGCGGCGCGCCGCCGCCTGCGGATCGACGTCGACGACATCCGGCGCACGAACCCGCGGATCATCTACGTGCGAGGGCACGGGCACGGCACGCGCGGACCCGACGCGGAGAAGGGCGGCTACGACGCGGCGTCGTTCTGGTGTCGCGGCGGGATCGCGAACGCCGTCACGCCGCCGGGCGCCGCCGCGCCGATCATGCAGCGCGCCGCCTTCGGGGACTCCGCCGGCGGGATGACCGTCGCCGGCGGCATCGCCGCCGCGCTCCTGCACCGCGAGCGCACCGGGACGCCGTCGGTGGTCGACGTCTCCCTTCTCGGCACCGCGATGTGGATCATGGGGCCCGACATCATCGCGTCGAAGCTCCTCGGCATCGACCTGCCGTCCGGGGACCGGACGCAGCCGCCGAACCCGATCGTCAACAGCTACCGCACCCGCGACGGGCGCTGGCTCTTCCTGAACATGCTCCAGCCCGACCGCTACTGGCCGGACCTCTGCCGGCGCCTCGGCCGCCCGGACCTCGTGACGGATCCGCGCTTCGCCGACGGCCGCGCCCGCTTCGAGAACCGCGCCGAGTGCGTCCGCACCCTCGACGCGATCTTCGCGGAGAAGACCCTCGCCGAGTGGCGCGTCCAGCTCGCCGACAGCGAGGGCGTGTGGGCACCGATGCAGAGCGCCCGCGAGCTCCCGGACGACGCGCAGGCCGTCGCGAACGGCTACCTGCCGGAGGTCGAGCGCGACGGCACGCGCTTCACGCTCGTCGCGAGCCCGGTGCAGTTCGACGAGGACTTCCCCGCACTCACCCCGGCTCCCGACCTGGGCCAGCACACCGAGGAGGTCCTCCTCGAGCTCGGTCTCTCGTGGGGGGATCTCGCGGCCGCGAAGGAGGCGGGCGCCATCTCCTGAGACGGCCGCCCTGGAGGCTCGCATGGCGGAACGGACGCTCGGCGTGGTGCTCTTCCCCGGGTTCGAGCTGCTCGACGTGTTCGGGCCGCTCGAGGCGTTCGGCAACCTCCCCGGGGCCTACCGGGTGGTCCTGGTGGCGGAGCGGGCGGGTCCCGTCGCGAGCGCGCAGGGTCCCCGCGCCGTCGCCGATCACGGCTTCGCCGACTGTCCCCGGCTCGACGTCATCCTCGTGCCCGGCGGGATCGGCACGCGCGAGCAGGCAGAGAACCCGACGCTCCTCGGCTGGCTCGCGCGGCGCGCGGCGGATGCGGAGCACGTCACCTCCGTCTGCACCGGCGCGGCGCTCCTCGCGTGCGCGGGACTCCTCGACGGCCGGCGCGCCACCACCAACAAGGCCTTCTTCCAGTGGGTGGCCGACCAGCGCCCCGCCGTCGCGTGGGTCCGCGCCGCGCGCTGGGTGGAGGACGGGAAGTTCGTGACGTCGTCCGGCGTGTCGGCGGGGATCGACATGGCGCTCGCCGTCATCGCGAAGACCCTCGGCCGCGACGTGAGCGAGAACGTCGCACGCATGATGGAGTACGAGTGGCACACCGACCCGGACGTCGATCCGTTCGCGTCGGTCTTCGGCCTCGCCTGATGCCGCGGGCGGGGAGGCCCTCCCCCGGGACCCCGTCCGTGTCGGTACGCCTCGGCGTCAGCGCCTGCCTGCTCGGAGAGCGCGTCCGGTGGGACGGCGACCACCGGCGCGAGCCGCTCCTCGCGGACGTCTTCGGCCGCCACGTCGAATGGGTGCCCGTCTGTCCCGAGGTGGAGCTCGGCCTCGGGATCCCCCGCGAGCCGATCCGGCTGGAGGGCGACGCGCGGCGACCCCGCCTCGTCGGCGTCACGAGCCGGATCGACCACACCGCCGCGATGACAGCGCTCGCGGCCGGGCGCGTCCGCCAGCTCGCCGGGCAGGGGCTCGGGGGCTACGTGCTGAAGAGCGGCTCGCCGAGCTGCGGGATGGCGGGCGTGGGCGTCCACCGGCCCGGCCGCCGGCCCGGACGCGGGATGGGCCTCTTCGCGCGGCGGCTCGTCGAGAGCCTCCCGCTCCTCCCCGTGGAGGACGAGCGCCGGCTCCGCGATCCCGCGCTGCGCGCCGCGTTCGTCGAGCGCGTCCTGGCCCACGCCCGCTGGCAGCGAGCCGCTGCCGCGGGGATGACGCGGCGGCGGCTCGCCGACTTCCACGCGGCGCACGCGCTCCTTCTCCTGGCGTACGATCCGGCCGGCCAGCGCCGGCTCGCGCGGCTCCTGCGCGACGGGAGCGAACGTCCGGCCCGCACGCTCGCCGCCCGCTACGCCGCCGCCTTCATGCAGGCGCTCGGCCGGCCGGCGACGCGCGCGCGCCACGCGCGCGTCCTCCGCGCCGTGCTCTCGCGTCTCTCCGGGCGGCTCCCGCCGGCCGAGCGGCGACGGCTCCGCGCGCTCGTCGCGCGCTACCGCCGCGGACGCACGTCCCTCGCCGCCGCGCTCGAGCCGCTCCGTCGCCACGCGGAGCGCCTCGGCGACGACGAGCTCTGCGCGCAGGCGTACCTCGACCCGCACCCGCTGCGCGACGAGCCGGCCGTCACGGGAGACAGTAGAGCTTCAGCCCGTCGGCGTCGATCGCGCCCGTCGTCGTCCGCGCCTTCAGCTTGAGCTTCTTGTTGCCGGGCTTGATGCCGTTCACCGGCACGTGGAGCGACATGCGCGGGCCGCACTCGTCGAACGCGAGGTTCTGGGCCGCGGACACCGCCGGGAGCAGTTCGTTCCGGTTCTGCCCGTCCTCCGTCCTGCGGACGGCGTCCTTGCTGCTCGGCTTCTGCAGGTCGACCTGGATCACGGTCCCCGTGCCGGCGGGCCCGGGCGTGCAGAGCGTGAGCCGCGGGTCGTGGTTGTTCGCGCACAGCCACACGTGGAAGAGGCACTCGCCCGCCGTCGTCGCGAAGTCGCACGACGCGTCTCCGTCGTGGCAGGTCTGCTTCGTGTCGGGCTGACCCTTCCGGTTGAGCGCGACGTGGTCCATCTTCCACTCGGTCGCGCAGTCGGTGAGGGCGCTGCCCTTGCCGGCGATGAGTGACGCGGTCGCCGGCGGCTCGATGAAGCAGCGCGCCGAGCACCCGTCCCCCGGGGCGGTGTTGCCGTCGTCGCACTGCTCGCCGCGCGCGCTGTCGAGGATCCCGTCACCGCAGCGCGGGAGCCGGCAGTCGGTCCGGCAGCCGGCGTTGGGCGTGTCCGCGTTGGCGGCCCCGAGGTCACACTGCTCGACGCCGCTCTGGACGAAGCCGTCGCCGCAGCGGGCGTTCCGGCATCCGGCGACGCACGCGTCGTTGTTGCTCGTGTTGCCGTCGTCGCACTCCTCGCCGCCGGTCGCTTCCACCACGCCGTTGCCGCAGCACGGCGTGATGGGGTCGTGGACGCAGCTGCCGAGCGTCTCGTCGCACCGATCCGTGGTGCAGGCGTTCGTGTCCGCGCAGTTTCGCGCCGGGCCGCTGGCGCACGCGCCGTTCTGACAGGTGTCGTTCACCGTGCAGAAGAGCCCGTCGTTGCACGCGGTCCCGTTCGGCCGGCTCGGATGCGTGCAGAGGCCCGCGCTGCACACGTCGCTGGT
>CAZLYE010000248.1:0-3071 GCA_964562865.1 uncultured Binatia bacterium (SeqCode)
GGGGCGTCGGCCGACCGAGCGGGAGCCCCGCCACCGCCCGCGGACGCCCCCGTTCACGCCGACGGCTGCGGCGCCCGCGACTCGGCCGCGACGCCGAGCTCCTGCCCCATCTTCGACCGCCCCTCGAACGTCGCCCCCTCCAGCACGACGAGGCACTTCGTCTCGATGTCGCCGTAGACGCGACCACCCGCGCAGATCTCGACTCGGCTCGCGCCCTGCACGTGCCCGCGAACCTCCCCCAGCACGACGAGATTGTCGGCCTGCACGTTCGCCTGCACGAGGGCCTGCGCGCCGATCACGAGCAGATTCGTCGCACGCAGCTCGCCCTTCAGCTTCCCCTCGATACGCGTCGGCGTCGCGAACGAGAGCTTGCCCGTCACCTCGGCATCTGGCCCGAGCGACACCCGCACGTCCTGCCAGGCGCCGTTACCCATCGTCGGCTTCGTTTCGGCCACGTTCACTCCTTTCCCGACCCGTTGGCCGGAAAGACGTGGCAGGCCACGGCGTGGCCTCCGCGTCCCATCTCGAGCGGCGGCACCACCGTGCGGCAGACGTCCTCGGCGTGAGGACAACGAGGATGGAAGGCGCAACCCGACGGGGGTCGCACGGGGCTCGGCACGTCGCCACCCAGTAGCATTCGTTCGTTCCGCTGCCGCGGATCGGGAACCGGCACCGCGGAGAGAAGGGCGCGAGTATAGGGATGACGCGGGTTCCTGTAAATCACGTCGCGACCCCCGAGCTCGACGATCTTGCCGAGGTACATGACGGCGACGCGATCGCTCAGATGCTCGATGACGCGGAGATCGTGGGCGATGAAGAGCAGCGTGAGCCCGAGGCGCTGCCGAAGATCCTGCAGGAGGTTCAGGATCTGGGCCTGGATCGACACGTCGAGCGCGGAGACCGCCTCGTCCGCGACCACGAAGCGCGGACCGACTGCGAGCGCGCGCGCGATCCCGATCCGCTGGCGCTGGCCGCCGCTGAACTCGTGCGGGTAGCGCCCGGCCGCCTCCGGCGGCAGCCCGACCAGATCGAGGAGCTCGGCCACGCGCTCCCGGCGCTGCACGCGCGTGCCCAGACGGTGGATCGCGAGCCCTTCGCCCACGATGCTCGCGACCCGCATGCGCGGGTTGAGCGACCCGTACGGATCCTGGAAGACGATCTGCATCTCGCGACGGAGCGCGCGGAGCTCGCGCGCTCCGACCGACAGCAGCGAGCGCCCGGCGAAGCGCACGTCGCCCGACGTCGGCCCGATCAGGCGCAGCATCGCGCGTCCGAGCGTCGACTTGCCACAGCCCGACTCGCCGACGAGGCCGAGCGTCTCGCCCGCGGCGATCGTCAGCGAGACGCCGTCGACCGCGCGGACCGACGCGCGCGTACGGAGGAAGAGCCCGCCCCGCACCGGGTAGAACTTGCGGAGGTCCCGGACCTCGACCAGCGGGGCGTCCGTCATGCGCGGATGCAGGCGGCACGGTGGCGCGGCGCCTTCTCCTCGAGCGGAGGCACGGTCGTCGCGCAGTCCGGGATCTCGCGCGAGCACCGGTCGCGGAAGGTGCACCCGCTCGGCAGGCGCAGCAGGTCGGGCACCTGACCCGGGATCGCCTCGAGGCGTTCGCGAGGGCCGTGGATGCCCGGGATCGAGCGGAAGAGCGCCTGCGTGTAGGGATGCAGCGGGTGGTCGAAGACGTCGAGGACGGAGCCGTGTTCGACGATCCGTCCCGCGTACATGATCGCCACCTCGTCCGCCTGCTGTGCGACCACGCCGAGGTCGTGCGTGATGAGGAGGAGCGCCATGCCGCGCCGCTCGCGCAGCACGCGGAGAAGGTCCAGTATCTCCGCCTGGATCGTCACGTCGAGCGCGGTGGTGGGCTCGTCCGCCACCAGCACGCGGGGCTCGCACGAGATCGCGATCGCGATCATCACCCGCTGGCGCATGCCACCCGAGAGCTGGTGCGGGTAGTCGAGGGCGCGGCGCTCCGGCTCCGGGATCCCCACCTCCGTGAGCAACTCGACGGCGCGTCGCCACGCCTCGCTGCGGGAGACGGAACGGTGGAGGCGGATCGCCTCGGCGATCTGGCTTCCGACCGTGAACACCGGATTCAGGGACGACATCGGCTCCTGGAAGATCATCGCGACGCCGGCCCCGCGCACCTCCCGCATCATGCGCTCGTCGAGCGCGAGGAGGTCGCGCCCGTCGAGCCGCACCTCGCCGCCGACGATCCGGCCGGGCGGCGGCACGAGACGCATGAGCGACAGCGCGGTCACGCTCTTGCCGCAGCCCGACTCGCCGACCAGCCCGAGCACGCGGCCGGCCTCGAGCACGAACGACACGCCCTCGACGGCGTGCGCCTCGCCGCCCTCGAGGAAGAAGGACGTGCGGAGCTCGCGCACGTCCAGGAGCGGTGTCACTGTGCCTCCGGCGGCGGCGCCGCGTCGAGCGGCAGCACCCGGGCCGCGGGCGGCGGCGCGAAGACCGACGCGTCGACCGGGGCGTTCGGCTCGACGGCGTCGTAGGTGAGGCGCGCGGCGGGGCCCCCGCTGGCGGTGACGGCGACCGCGTGCGGGAAGCCGTCCTGGTAGTCATCGAACGTCACCTGGAGCGCGACTCTGCCGCCGGTCGTCTCCTCCGCGCGCCGGACGAGGAGCGTGTCGCCCTCGAACCAGAGCGTCTGGGTGCCCGCGGCGAGCGGCAGCGTCAGACGATACTCGCGCTCGCGCGTGACGTCGAGCGCGGGCGGTCCGACCGGCCGACGCTCCGGCGGCACGCCGAGGAGCACGTCGACCACGTCCGCTCCGGCGACGGGGGCACCGAGGAACCGCGTCAGGTTGGCGGGGGTCGCGACCCCCTCGTAGCGCGTCCGCTCGGCGGGCGGATAGGCCCAGAGGAGATGACCCTGGAGGCCGACGGCGAGCGCGAGCCCGAACGGCGAGAGCACGTCGATCCGGACCGCGTCGGGCCGGCGGACGAGGACCGCCTCGCGTACCCACAGGCCGGACAGCCCCGCGCGCAGCCGCGCCCGCGCCCGGAGCGAGCTCACCGCGGCGCGACGCGCCGCGAGGCCATCGAGGAGCTG
>CAZLYE010000249.1:0-10641 GCA_964562865.1 uncultured Binatia bacterium (SeqCode)
ACGTAGTTGCTCTGATGCGCGGCGGCGTAGTCGAGCAGGAGCGCGGCGCCCGGGAGGTCGGAGTAGTAGTTGAGCCAGGAGACGCCGTTGGCGTCGAGCCGCTCCATGATGTTGCCGTTCGGCGGGGGCGGGGCCACGAGCGAGGCGACCGAGGTGCTGACGATGCCGGCCGCCGTGCCGGCGAGCAGGAAGCGGCGGTTGGGATACGTCTGAGCCAGGCAGGAGGCGAACCAGCGGTCGGCGAGCGGGAAGGTGCTCGCGAGGCCGTAGTAGAAGGGGATGTCGTCGCCGGTCCAGTAGCCCATCGCGACCGGCCCGCACGCCTGGACGAAGCCCTTGTTGTGGTGCTGGAGCGAGGTATGGCTCGCGTTCCAGTCCTGGTTGGGGTGGCTGTGCAGCTGGCAGGTGCTCGGCATGTGGAAGGCGTGGATGATGTTCCCGTTGCCATCGGGATTGCTCGCGCGCGGCTGACCTCCCGCGAGTCGGAAGCCGTCACCCCGGCCGAGCATGCCGAGGTAGTTGTCGAAGGAATGGTTCTCCATCATCAGAATGATGATGTGCTCGATCTGCGGCAACGTGTCGGTGCCCTCGGGGAGGCTCGGGTTGGGCAGCGAATCGGGCGCGCGGAGCCTTCCGGACGCCCCCCGCGCCATCCCGTGCGTGCCGAGCGTCAGTCCGAGCCCGAGCGCGCCGGCACCCCGGAGGAGGTCGCGGCGCGAAAGTCCAATCGTCACGCGGACGCCTTAGGCGCAGGAGTGGAGCGCCGTCAAGAGAAAAAACGCCCCCGTGCATGACGACGGAGGGCTCAGCTGGAGCCGATGGCCGCGGCGATCCCGTCGAAGAACCGCCACCACAGGTCGAGGGAGCGGGCCACCGCCCGCCGCACGTCGGCCTGGAGCCCGGGCGTCGTCGCCAGGCGGACGACGATGTGGTCGCCGATGGCACTGTGCTCGCGGTCCGCCTGCTCGTGGACGTCCCAGAAGGCGACCGCTGCGGGCGTGCACCCGTAGTGGCGCTCGAGCGCACGCGCGAAGGGCCCGAACGCGCCCGGCACCTGCCCCTCGGCGGCGAGGTTGGTCGCCGCGGCGCCCTCGATGAACGGGTGCTCCCGGGTCGATTCGTGGAACCATTCGATGAGCACCGCCGTCGCCGGCAGCGAGACGCCGTCCACCATCGCGCTCCGCGAAACGCCGACGCCCTCCCCGAAGCGGACGAAGAGCTCGGGGTGCGAGACGTTGCAGCCCGAGATGCGGCCGGTCTCCTCCTCGTAGAGGCTCTCCGCCAGCTCGACGCGCTCCCGCGCGTCGGGACACCGCGAGTGGAGCGCGCTCACTGCCCGCGGGAACTCACGGACCTGCAGGAAGAACTGCACGACGAACGGCGCGAGCGCGGGGCGCGCGAGCCCCCCCTCCGCGATGCGGAGCCAGAGCGGGTGGCGGCCGAACGCGCGGCCCGCATCGATCGTCGCCCGGAGATCCTCGACGAACCCCGGCATGCGGGCTCGTCTACTCCGCGGCGCCGGGGCGTGTCCACGCCCCCGTCACTCCAGCCGGGTGAACACCCAGTCCCACGGCTCGCGGAGGCGGTGGCAGGTCCAGCAGATCGCGTCGTCGCCCACCTCGACGAACGCGCCGTCGGCGCTCGATCGACCGTACTCGACCCACTGCCAGTCGCCGTGCTCGGGATCCGACCCGGCGCGCTTCCGCATGATCGACACGAGACCGATGAAGTCCCGATCCGGCCGGGTGGACTCCTTCACGATGATCGTGCCGTCGGGGAACGGGAACTGCTGTACGCCGCCGGGCGCGAGCGTGTCGCGATCCTGGTTGACGTAGACGTTCTTCGTCCCGAAGTGCGCGTCCCCCACGGGATGGACCGGGATCGGTGCGGCGTTCATGCGGAGCCAGCTCTCGTACCCGGTGACGTCGGGGGGGAGACCGGTGAGCGTCGTCGACGTGCTGGTCGTCGTGGTCGTCTCCGTCATGGACGACGTGCTCGTCGTCGTGGTGATCGTCGTCGTGACGGGCGGAGGAGGAAGCTCGAGCGTCGCCTCGAACGGCAGCCGGGCGCCGCCCACGCGGATCGTCCCCCGGAGCTCGGCGCAGGCGGTCGTGATCACGCCGACCAGCCGCACGGTCCCGAGGACCGGGCAGCGGCGCCATCGCACGCGGAGCCCCGTGCCCGCGCGCACCGGCCGCTCGCGGGCCCGCGCCGGGACGTCGCAGGTCCCGGCGATCGTCACGAAGCCGCGGTCGTCGACCACGATCGCCGACCCGGCCCCGACGGGGGCGTCGCCGGGCAGGCCGTAGCGCGACCCCACGCAGCGCAGCCCCCGCGCGCCCGCCGCCGGCGCGAGCAGCGTCGCGAGGACGAGCGCCGCCGCCTGGCGAGCCCCCACCAGCCGACGATGCTGGCGGCCCGGGCGTGGTCAATGCCGCGTCCCGGGGAAGGGCCCGCACCCGTCGACTCTTGCGTGAGCGCCTGCGGGCCGCTACGCCTCCCCGGATGACCACGAACGGCGACTTCCATCGCTTCCGGGGCACGCCCGGCTACATCGCGACCGGCCCCCTCGTCGACGCCGTCAACTGCGCGATCGCGCTCGGGCGGCCGCTCCTGCTCAAGGGCGAGCCCGGCACGGGCAAGACGGTGCTCGCACGCCACGTCGCCGAGGGGCTCGAGATGCCGATGCTCCAGTGGCACATCAAGTCGACCAGCAAGGCCGTCGAGGGGCTCTACGTCTACGACACGGTCCAGCGCCTGAACGACAGCCGCTTCGGCACCGGCGACGTCGCGGACATCCGTCGCTACATCAAGCTCGGGCCCCTCGGGCGGGCCTTCGCCGCGACGGAGCGCACGGTCCTCCTGATCGACGAGGTCGACAAGGCCGACCTCGAGTTCCCGAACGACCTGCTGCGCGAGCTCGACGAGATGCGCTTCACCATCGTCGAGACGGGCGACGAGATCGTCGCGAAGGAGCGCCCGATCGTCCTCGTCACGTCGAACAACGAGAAGGAGTTGCCCGACGCGTTCCTCCGCCGCTGCGTGTTCCACTACATCGAGTTCCCCGACGTGCCGACGATGCGGAAGATCGTCGCCGTGCACCATCCGCACCTCGAGACGAAGCTCCTCGACCAGGTGCTCATCAAGTTCTACTGGCTCCGCGAGCAGCAGGAGCTCCGGAAGAAGCCGTCGACGTCGGAGCTGGTCGACTGGATCAGCGCACTCCTCCGCTCCGGGCTCTCGCACAAGCAGCTCGAGGAGCACATCCCGTTCGTCGGCGCGCTCCTCAAGAAGGAGCAGGACGTCGACGCGCTCGGGCGCTACGGCACGCAGGGCGGCAAGGTCCCGGCGCGCTGGGCCGACCTCGGCCCCCGCTACAACCAGTAGCCCCGCGCCGCCGGCGGGACTACACTGACCGCAACGAAGGAGATCGACCCATGCGAGAAGCCGTGATCGTGGACGCCGTCCGGACCCCCCTCGGCCGCGGCAAGCCGACGGGCGCCCTCCACCCCGTGCACGCCGTCGACCTGGCCGCGCGGCCGCTCCGCGCCCTCGTCGAGCGGACGGGGCTCGACCCCGCCAAGGTCGAGGACGTCATCATGGGATGCGTCAGCCAGGTGGGCGAGCAGAGCATCAACGTCGGGCGGAACGCCGCCCTGGCCGCCGGCTTTCCCGAGAGCGTGTGCGGGACGAGCGTCGACCGGCAGTGCGGCTCGAGCCAGCAGGCGCTCCACTTCGCGGCGCAGGGCGTGATCGCGGGCGCCTACGACATCGTGATCGCGGCCGGCGTCGAGTCGATGAGCCGCGTGCCGATGGGCTCGAGCGCCACCGTGAGCGGCCAGCCGTTCGGGCCGACCATGATGCAGCGCTACATCGACGCCAACCTCTACGGCGTCGGCGGGCTCGTGCAGCAGGGTATCTCCGCGGAGATCATCGCCGAGAAGTGGAAGCTCGCGCGCGAGGCGCTCGACGGCTTCTCGCTCGGCTCGCACCGCAAGGCCGCCGAGGCGGCGCGGCGCGGGTGGTTCGCGAACGAGATCGTCCCGGTGGAGATCCGGCGCGAAGACGGCTCGCGGGAGACGATCACGCACGACGAGGGCATCCGTCCCGACGCCTCGCTCGAGAAGCTCGCCTCCCTGAAGCCCGCCTTCAGGCCCGACGGCGTCATCACCGCGGGGAACTCGAGCCAGATCACCGACGGCGCGGCCGCGGTGCTGGTGATGGAGAAGCAGAAGGCCCGCGAGCTCGGGCTCCGGCCGCGGGCGCGCTTTCACGCATTCGCGCTCGGCGGCGTCGACCCGGTGATCATGCTGACCGCGCCCATCCCGGCCACCCGCAACGTCCTCGCGCGCGCCGGCATGAAGCTGTCCGACATGGACGTCGTCGAGATCAACGAGGCGTTCGCACCGGTGATCCTCGCCTGGCAGCGCGACGTCGACGCGGACCTGAGCAAGGTCAACCTGAACGGCGGCGCGATCGCCCTCGGGCACCCGCTCGGGTGCAGCGGCGCGCGGCTCATGGCGACGCTGCTGAACATCCTCGAGCGCACCGGCGGCCGCTGGGGTCTCCAGACGATGTGCGAGGGCGGCGGGATGGCGAACGCGACGATCATCGAGCGCCTCGCCTGACCGCGCGGACGTGTTCCTCGACCTCTTCTACGGGCTCCGCGACGAGGGCGTGCCGGTCGCCGTGCAGGAGTGGCAGGCGTTCCTGACGGCGCTCGAGCAGGGCCTCCACGGCTCGAGCCTCCTCCGCTTCTATCACCTCGGACGGGCCTGCCTCGTGAAGAGCGAGACGTGGTTCGACGCCTACGACCGCGTCTTCTCGCGCGTCTTCAAGGGCGTCGAGGGCACCTTCGGCGACGAGATGACAGACCGCCTCCTCGAGTGGCTCCGCGAGGGGAAGGACCTCCCGCAGCTGACGCCCGAGCAGCTCGCCGAGCTCCAGCGGCTCACCTCCGACGAGCTCATGCGGAAGTTCCTCGAGACGCTCGCGGAGCAGACCGAGCGCCACGACGGCGGCGGGCGCTGGATCGGGACGGGCGGGCGGTCCCCCTACGGGAACAACGGCACGCACCCGACCGGCATCCGCGTCGCCGGCCAGTCACGGTCGCGCTCCGCGATGAAGGTGGCCGAGGAGCGCCGCTACGCCGACTACCGCACGGACCGCACGCTCGACGTGCGCCAGATGCGCATCGCGCTCCGCCGGATGCGCCAGCTCACGCGCACCGGGCTCGCGACCGAGCTCGACCTCGACGAGACCATCGACGAGACCTGCCGCAACGCGGGCGAGATCGAGCTCGTCTTCCGCCCGCCGCGGAGGAACGACGTCCGCCTCCTCCTCCTGATGGACGTCGGCGGCACGATGGATCCGTACGTCGAGCCGATGAGCCAGCTCTTGACCGTGCTCCACGAGGAGCGCGGGCTCCGCGCCTTCGAGCCGTACTACTTCCACAACTGCGTCTACGACCACGTCTACTCGCGCGCGCGGATGGCCCGGCCCGACGCCGTCCCGACCGCGGATATCCTCCGCCGCCTCGACGAGCGCTGGAAGGTCGTCCTGGTCGGCGACGCGATGATGAGCCCGTCGGAGCTCCTCCAGCCGTACGGCAACATCGACCCGCGGCGGGAGTCGCAGACGCCGGGGATCGCGTGGCTCCGGCGGATCGCCGATCACTTCGACCGCGGGGTGTGGGTGAACCCCGAGCCGCCCGGCGAGTGGGAGCACGTGCAGAGCACGCGGGTCATCCGCGGGCTCTTCCCGATGTTCCCGATGACGGTCGATGGCCTCACGGAGGCCGTGCAGGCGCTGGTCGGCGCGCGCGTCTGAGACGCCGCCGGCGCCGTCACGCGGCGCCGGCCGGCGTCGATCGTCGCGTCAGTTGCAATTCGCTGCCGCCACGAGCTGGACCCATTGCTCCAGGATCATCTCCTGCGAGCTCCCCGCGACGAGCTGCGGGCCGCCCCCGTGCGGGAGGATGTTCAGCGGCTTCTCGAGGATCTTGGACGCCGACGGGTTGGCGGAGTCGACGAGCTGCGCGATGTCCCGCGCGGTGGTGAGCGGATCCGCCCGGAGGACGTGCAGGCGTGTCGCCTGCGCCTGGAGCCCCGGCGCGTGACACGCGGTGCAGGCGGTGAGCGCCTGCCCGAGCACCTGGTCGACGAAGAACGTCATGTTCGCGTTGAGGACGCCGTCACACCCGGACCCGTCGTTGGCCGACACGTTCCGCATCATGACCAGGATCGCGGCGAGCGGCTTGCTGCCCGGGGCCTTCAGGTTAGCCTTGCCCTGGATCGTGTTGCCGCTGATCTTCCCGGTCCACTTGAAGTGCGCGCCGCCCGGGCCGGTGCCCGACAGCTTGAGCTTCTTCGGGGTCGCCTTCCCCTGGACCAGATACGCGCCACCGAAGGTCGCGAGGGTGACGGGCAGTGCGACGGTGCCGCTCACTGCGTTGCCGGCCTGGCTCATCGCGGCCCCGACGGCGATCGTCTGCGCGAGCTTCTTCGGGTTGCTGAGCATCCCGTCGTACGACCCCGTCACGTCCGCGGCCGCCGGGCGGACGATCGCGACCGCGCTCGCGAGCGCCGCCGCCCACACCACACGCTGCATTCTCCGACTCATCGCTTCTCCCTTTCCTTCCGGCGGCGTCAGCCTCCGGGGCAGAACTGGGCGTGCACCCAGGTGACGATCGCGTCGACGTCGCTCGTGCTGAGCGACGGGAACGACGGCATGCCGTCGTCGCCGCTGCGCACCGCCTCCAGATAATTGCTCTCGCAGGCGATGCTCGGTCCCCGGACGCCGAGACCGTTCCGGCCGCCGTGGGCCGTCGCGCCGTGACAGCTCGCGCAGTTGCCCGCGTAGAGGTCGCTGCCGGTGCGTCCGGCCGCCGTGCAGGCGAGCCCGAGCCACGTCATGAGCGCGCCGAGATCCGTGCCCGCGAGCTCGGGGAACGCCGGCATGGCGGCGCCGCGGCCGCGGCCCAGGGCATCGGCGACCAGGGTCGAGCAGCGCACGCTCGGCGCGGTCGCGGTCCCGCCCGCATCGGGGCCGTGGCAGTGCGCGCAGTTGGCCGTCCACAGCTCCGCGCCACCGGCCGTCCCGGGCGGGCAGAGATCGTCGAGGAAGCTCTGGATGCGCGCGATCTCGGAATCCGGCACGTGCGGGAGCGCCGGCATCGGCGGAGCGCCGTTGCGGACGGGATCGTGGATGCTCTTGCTGCACCGCACCGCCGGTCCCTTTCCGTTGACGCCGAGCGCGTCGGGGCCGTGGCAGCCCCCGCAGTTCCCGACGAACAGATCGCCGCCGGTCGCGGTCCCCGTCGGACAGAGCCCGTCGAGGTAGAGCTGGAGCGCGGCCAGGTCCGGATCGGACATCGCGAACGACGGCATCCGCGGGGGCTCGCCGTTGCGGACGGACTCGGAGACGTCGCGGTCGCAGAGTATGTCGGACCCGCGGACGCCGAGCCCGTTCTGCCCTCCCTCGGCGGTCGCCCCGTGACAGGTGAGGCAGTTGCCCGCCCAGAGATCGCTGCCGGTGCGCCCGTCGGCCGTGCACAGCTGATCGAGGTACGTCGCGACGAGCGCGATCTGGGCGTCCGTCAGCGGAAGGCTCGGCATCGCCGTCCCGCGCCCGGTCTTCACGGCGTCACTCACGCGGAGTGCGCAGCGGATCGCCGGGCCGATGCCGCCGCCGGCATCCGCACCGTGGCAGGAGGCGCAGTTCGCGGCATAGAGGCCCGCGCCCGTCGTCGGCTGACCCGGGCCACCCGGATCGCCGCACCCGGGTGCGGTGAGCAGCGTCACCCAGTGGATGAGCACCTGGTCCTCGGGACCGCCGGGAGCGAAGCGCTGGCCCCCGCCGTGGGACAGCTCCCCGAGCGGCTTCAGGAGGATCTTCGACTGCATCGGGTTGGTCGGATCGACCTCACCGCGCGCGCTGAGCCCGGTCGCCACGGGATCGCCGACCGTCACGCGGAAGGGCGCGGAGCTCGCGATGCCGCCCTGCACGTGACACTGCGCGCAGATCGGGTCGAGCACCTTGGGCATGACGTCCGAGGCGAAGTACGCGTCGCCACAGTGCGTGCCACCGCTCGCGTCCCGCGAGAGCGCCAGCTTGCCGTGCATGTGGTGGCCGCCGCCCCGCACGCTGAGCGCGCCGCTCCACGTCGACGCGTCCGCGCCCGGAGCCGCGCGCCAGACGAGGCGCGTCGCGCCGAGGCGTCCGCGCACCCGGAGCGCTACGCGCCGGGCCCGCCCGACGAGCGCGAACGTGCCGTGGACGTCCCCCACGTCGAGCGTGATGGTGCCGCGGAGGCGGCCGCCGTGCTGCGCGAGCGAGGAGACCGCCGATCCGCTCGCAGCGCCGGCGGCGACACTTCCTTGCCACGCCCCGTTCAGATCCGGTCGTGGCGCGGCGAGAGTGCCACGCGCCACGAGGGGGATCAGCGCAAGGATTGCGACCAGGTGTCGCATCCTGCTTCCGCCTGCCGATGCGGACGGCACGTCGACCTGAGCAAGCACAGTGCCAGCTATCGATACGGCATCCCCGTGAGCCGCGTCGCCATGTCGAGCAGGATGAAGGTGAGCATCCCCGCGGCGAGCGCGTCGATGACGGTGCGCCCGAGGGTCCACGGCTCGTCGGCGTGCTCGTCGAGTCGATAGACCATCGGGAAGCTCACGATGAAGTACGACGCGTAGAAGAGCGCGCCCCAGCGCAGCGCCCAGCGCATGTCCTCGTAGCGGAACTCGTCGGCGATCGAGGGGGACGTCGTGAGTGTGATCTCCGCGCGCGCCCAGAACCACGCCGCGAGCGCCACCACGGCCGCTCCGATCACGGGATGGACGTTCAGTCGCGACGTGCGGACCCGGCGCATCACGACGACCGCGGTGGTGTGGTACGTCACGAAGAAATAGTGCGCGCTGAGATACATGATGATCGGGACCACCTGCTTCCCGGAGCCGAGCATCATCGAGTCGAACGTCCAGTGGAGGTGGGGGAAATGGTAGACCATGCCGAGGACGTCGAAGAAGTACTCGCTGAAAAAGTAGCTCCCGATCGCGGAGTAGATGAGGATCCAGAGGTTGAACTTGAACCAGTAGCTCTCGGCCCAGGGCGTTTCGCGCCGGAGAACGAACGGGACGACCCAGAGCGGCGCGAAGATCGCGAACGTGACGAGCAGGTTCCCCACGTCGCCGAGCCCGTCCCCCAGCCGTGACCGCTGGTACACGCCGAACGCCACCATCCAGAGCGGCGAGTAGACGAGGAAGAACCGCTCGCCCCACGCCTTGTCGGGGTTGGCGGAGAACCAGCGTCCGCCCTGCGCGGCGGTCGTGAGGGACGCGGCGCGCTCCGTCGCGGCGATCACGCGCGCTGCCGCGCAGCGCCGGCGGCCCACTCGCCGGCCCCGCGCGCCTCGCCCGTGTACCACCACGCCCACGCGATCAGCACGCCCTGGAACGGCAGCCGGATCCAGTTCCAGATCCCCGCGCCCTGCGTGGCGCCGAACACCGGGACGTCGTGGAGCGCGATGTGGATGTTCGCCGGGAACACCGCGACGAGGAGAAGAACGATCCCCCACGCCGCGGCCCGCCGCGTCCCCGGCACGAGGACGAGGACCCCGAGGAGCATCTCCGCGAGCCCGGACAGATGGACGAGCCCCAGGTGCAGCGGGAGATACGGCGGCATCATGGGGACGTAGTAGTCGGGGCGGAGGAAGTGGAGGGCGCCCGCGAACACGTAGAAGATCCCCATCACCCACAGGAGGACGCGGCGCATCGGCTCTCCTCGCACGCCGACCTGCTCGAGCGCAACAATGGACAGTGCCAAGGACCGTGACGTACGACCTTCGGGCAGAGCCAGATGGAGCAGACGCGGGACCCGCTGAACGTCATCGTCCCCCTCCAGTACCTCGCGCTCGTTGCGGCGCTGGTCGGGGGGACGCTGCTCGCGCGGCGGCGTCACGGCGCCGCGTGGGCGCTCGTCGTCTGCGGGATCGACGTCGCGCTCGTCGCGACGGTGGCGATCGTCTTCCCGGTGTGGGCCACCTGGCGGGCCGGGGTTCCGCTCGCGACGCTCTTCGCCGCGGCGAGCATCGCGCTCGTCGCCGGCGTCGGTGCCGTCGCCGTCGCCCTGCCCCACGCGCGCGCCGACGGCGTCGTGAGCGCGCTCCGCCGACGCCCGCGAGCACAGAACGCGGCGCTCCTCGGCATCGCGGTGCTCGCCGCCCTCGGCGTCCCCGAGGCGCTCGCGCAGATCGCGACGCGGCTCGGTCTGGTCGCCCACTTCGTCCCGCTCGAGACGCGGATCGGGCTCACGACGGAGGACTGGCGCCGCGCGCACGTCGCGGACGACGACCTCCGCGAGCCGGATCCCGTCCTCTTCTGGCGGCCGGTCGCGCACTATCCCTACAACGCGCAGGGCTTCAAGGGCCGGCCGATGGCGGTCCCGAAGCCGCCGGGCACGCTGCGCGTCATGTGCTACGGGGATTCCAACACGGACGGCCCCTCGCTCGGCCGGAGCTGGCCTGCCCGGCTGCAGACGGTGATCGACGCGCGCGCCGGGCCCGCGGGGCACCACGTCGAGGTCGTGAACGCCGGCGTGGTGGGCTACTCGTCCTACCAGGGCCTGATGAGGTTCCGCGAG
>CAZLYE010000250.1:0-4136 GCA_964562865.1 uncultured Binatia bacterium (SeqCode)
CCGCCGTCGAGCGCGACCGCCCGGCTGTAGCCCATCGTGCGCAGCGTGGCCGCGGCGAGCGTCGAGATCTTCCCGAACTGGCAGTAGGCGAGCACGCGGACCGTCGGATCGGGGAGCACCTGGTCGACGCGGAGCTCGAGCTGCCCGCGCGGCACGTGGCGAGCGCCCGGCAGGTGGCCCGCGTCGAAGGCGTCTCGCTCGCGGACGTCGAGCAGGAGGAGGTCTCCGTCCTCCCGCTCGATGCGGGCGCGGACCTCCTCCATCCCCATGAAGGGCACCTCGCGGGCGGCCTCGGCGATGAGCTGCTTCACGCTCTTGCCGCCCGTGCGGTTCGTACGGAGCGCCTCGGTGAGATGCTCGGGCGTGGCGATGTCGAGGCCTCGCATGAGCTCGACGAACGCGCTCCGCTCCTTGCGCTGCAGCCGGGGATTCTCCGTCTTCTCGGCGCCGAGGGTGGTCGACGCGCGCCCCTTGTAGTCGTGCGCCGGGAACACGAGGAGCCCGTCGTCGAGCGTGAGGAGCTTCTGGAAGAGGCTCTCGTACAGCGCCTCGGGATTCCCCGTCGGAAGGTCGGTCCGTCCGGTCGCACCGATGAGCAGCGTGTCGCCGGTCAGGACACGATCCGGCAGGACGAGCGACATCGAGTCGTCGGTGTGCCCGGGCGTGTGGATCGCCCGGATGCGAACGTCGCCGATCACGAGGAGCTCGCCGTCGTCGATCCGGATGTCCGCGAAGGGCGCCGCGGCCAGCCGATGCATGACGATGCGCGCCCCGAGCTGCTTCGCGAGCTCCCGCGCGGCGGAGAAGTGGTCGGCATGGGTGTGCGTGTCGATCACGTACCGGACGCGGAGCCCGGTCTCAGTCGTGAGCGCGACGTAGCGGTCGAGCAGCTCGAGCGACGGGTCGACGACCAGGCCCGTGCAGCTCCGCCCGCAGCCGACGACGTAGGACAGGCAGCCGCCGGCGCGGAGCTGCTCGAAGAGCATGGCCGGGCCCGATGCCTCGCTCACCCCTGCCTCCTTGCCATCCTCCGAGGGCTTCCGGAAGTCCCCCGGGCGGAGCGGCCGCCCCTCACCGTCACGCCCGCCCGCCGAGGTCCACCGCGATCACCGTCGCGCTCTCGTCGAGCGCCGCCTCGGGGACCTCGATCCGCAGCTCCCCGACCGGATCGGGGTTGAACAGCGTGTCGACGATCGCCGCGCGCCCGCTCCAACGGAGCGCCGCCCCGCCCCCGAGCACGCGCACGCTCCGCACGCGCCGGATCGGCACGCCGCGCACGCCGACGGCCTCGTACGGCCGCATGAGGAGGTGCAGGTAGACGACGTCGCCCCGCCGCGTCGACGGTCCGTAGAACTGCCACGGCGCGAGCCCGGGCTCCGTCCCGACGATGCTCTCCGCATGGGCGGCCATCCAGCGCTCGATGACGGCGAGCCGCTCGAGCAGCTCCGGCGGCAGCGCGCCGTCGCCCATCGGCCCGACGTTCAGGAGGAGGTTGCCGCCCTTCCCCGCCACCTCGCAGAGCGTGTGCACGAGGTGGCGCGCCGACTTGAAGGCCCCATCGTCGGGGTTCCAGCCCCAGCTCTCGTTGATCGTCATGCAGGTCTCCCACGACCGCGCCGGGGGCTCCGCGGGGACCATCTGCTCTGGCGTGTCGAAGTCGCCGAAGCCGGGAAGACGGTCGTTGACGAGAATCCCGGGCTGGAGCCGCCGGATGAGGTCGTGCAGCTCCTGGCTACGCCACTGGTCGAACGTCCGCTCCCAGCCGCCGTCGAACCAGAGGACGTCGATCGGCCCGTAGCTCGTGAGCAGCTCGCGCACCTGCCCGTGCATGAAGGCGACGAAGCGACTCCACTGCTCGGGCGTCGGCTGGTGGCTCTGTCCGAAGCGGTACGGACGGTCGGCGTCGGTCACCGCCGGGTAGTCCGGGTGGTGCCAGTCGCAGAGCGAGAAGTAGAGGCCGACGCGGAGCCCCTCGCCGCGCACGGCGTCGACGAACTCGCGGACGACGTCGCCCCCGTAGGGCGACCGCTCGACGGAGAAGTCCGAGAGCCGGGTGTGGAACATCGCGAAGCCGTCGTGATGCTTCGCCGTCAGCACCGCGTACTGCATGCCGAGGCGTTTCGCGAGGCGCGCCCACTCGCGCGGGCTCCCGGGGCGCGGCGAGAAGGTACGCGCCGTCGCGTGGTACTCGTCCACCGGAACGCTCTGGCACGCCGGGAGGGCCGCCGTGCCGCCGACGAGGGGCCAGGAGAGCTCGAGGCCGCGCTGGCTCGAGTGGCTCCAGTGGACGAACATGCCGAAACGGGCGGTGTCGAACCAGGACGGCATGCGGCGCCGCGGTTCTAGGCGCGTGGTCTCCGGCGGGTCAACCTTCCTCCCGCCGCCCGCCGGTGCTACGGTCGCGCGCCGATGAAGCTGTACTGGCACCCCTTCTCGGTCTTTCCACGACGCGTCCGGATCGCGCTCCTCGAGAAGGGGCTCGCCTGGGAGGACGTCCAGGTCGATCTCCCCGGCGGCGGCCATCGCACCCCGGAGTTCCGTCGCCTGAACCCGTTCGAGCAGGTGCCGGTCCTCGAGGACGGCGACCTCGTCGTGTCCGAGTCGATCGCGCTCCTCGAGTACCTCGAGGAGCGGCATCCGACGCCTGCCCTCCTGCCGAGCGGCGCGGCACGCCGGGTACTCGCCCGGCAGCTCATGCTCTGGAGCGGCGACTACTTCGCGCCGGCCTGGAAGGCCTGGATGGCGCCGCGTCTCTCGCGCGACGTGCGCCCCGACGATCCCTCGGTGCTGCGCGGCCGGGACGCCATGGCGGCGCATCTCGACGTGCTGGAGGCGCGGGTCCGTGGCGGCGCCTGGCTGGTGGACGACTACTCGCTCGCCGACGTCTGCTACGCGCCGTTCGTCACCGTGCTCGGCCACGAGCTCGTCGGGCTCCACGAGCTCGTGGCGGAGCGGCCGGCGGTGCGCGCGTGGATCGACCGGCTCTCGGCCCGACCGGCCGTCCGGGACACGGCGCCGTGAGCCGCCCGGCGCGCCTCGCGGTCGGTGCCGACGCGGCTGCGCGCCTCGCGGCCGCCACCGCCTGGCTCGCCGCGTACCCGGCCGATGCGGAGGTCCTGGTCGTCGGACCCAGCTGGGAGGCGTGCGACGACCTCGTGCGCGAGGCGACGGTCGCGGTAGGCGCACGCTTCGGCGTCGTGCGCCTGATGCTCGATCGGCTGGCGATCCGGCTCGCGACGCCCGCGCTCGCGCGCCGCGGCCGCACGCCCACGACCGGCCTCACGCTCGCCGCGGTCGCCGCGCGCGCGGTCCATCTCGTCCGCAGCCAGCTCGCCTACTTCACGCCGGTCGCGGACCGGCCGGGCTTTCCGCTCGCCGTCGCGCGAACGCTCGGTGAGCTCCGGATGAACCGGGTCGCACCGGACGCCCTCGCGGCGCTCGGAGCCGTCGGGCGCGATCTCGCGGCGCTCGTCGAGCGCGTGGCCGCGGAGCTCGAGCAGGCGGGGCTCGCCGATCGCGCCGTCGTGTTCGAGACCGCGGTGAGTGCCGCGAGCGCGGCGCCGCATCCCGTCGGTCTGCCGCTCCTGCTGCTCGACCTGCCGGTCACGAGCGCGACGGAGACGGACCTGATCGCCGCGCTCGCGAGCCGGGCGCCCGACGTGCTCGCCACCGCGCCCGCCGGCGACGTCGGCTCGATCGAGCGCCTCGGGACGGCACTCGGCTGCGCGGCCTCGCGGCTCGACCCGCCGCCACGACGCACGCGACTCGACGGCTTGAAGGCGCATCTCTTCGAGCCCGGCGAGCCGCCCGTGGCGGAGCCCGACGACACCGTCGAGCTGGCACCGTGGCCCGGCGAGGCCCGCGAGTGCGTCGAGATCGCGCGCGGCGTGCAGGCCGCGGCGGCGCGCGGTGTACCGTTCGACCGGATCGCCGTCCTCCTCCGCTCCCCCACGGAGTATCGGCCGCACCTCGTGGAGGCGTTCCGCCGCGCGGCGATCCCCGTGTTCTTCGCGCGCGGGACGACGCGCCCCGATCCCGCCGGCCGCGCGCTGCTCGCGCTGCTCGCGTGCAAGGCGGAGCGGCTCTCCGCGCGACGGTTCGCGGAGTACGTCTCGCTCGCGCAGGTGCCGGACCCC
>CAZLYE010000251.1:0-13006 GCA_964562865.1 uncultured Binatia bacterium (SeqCode)
ACGACGAGCCCGGGCCCGCCGATCAGCGTCCCCAGGACGAACGCGAGCCGGAGGATCGTCACCGAGATGCCGAACTGCTCGGCGAGCCCGGCGCACACGCCCGCGATCATCTTGCCCTCGCGCGAGCGGTACCACGTGCGGGTGAGCGCGCTGCCGGCGCCGAGGAGGCTCCCGCAGAAGCGGCACTTGACGGCCTCGGCGCGGATCGTCTCGGCGCAGTAGGGGCACTGCCGGGTGCCGGGCTCAGGCATGGCTCTCCCTCCACCGCAGGCGGACCTGTCGCTCCGCGAGGATGGGGATGGCGGCGTAGCTGAGCGCGAGGAGGAGCGTCACGGTCGCGGCCTGGTTGAACACGACGTAGAGGCTCAGCCCGTCCGGGAGGACGCTCCGCAGGAGGGCGTACGCCGCCCGCAGCGCCTGGACGTCGAGGAAGAGGATCACGGGCAGCGGGAGGAGTGCCGCGCCGAGCGCGCGGGCGAGCGCGCGCCAGGCGAGGCGGTGCGCGTTCCGCTCGAGGAGCGGCCCCGCCGCGCGCCGCACGCGCGCGGCGAGGGCGGGCGGCGGGGCGGGCGCGGTGTCGGCGGACAGCGCCGCGGCCACCCGGGCGACGGCCGGCCGTTCCGCCGCGCACTCCGGGCAGGCGGCGAGATGGGCCGCGTCGGGGACGCCGCCGAGGACGAGCGCGGTCCGGACGTCGTCGCAGCCGTTCATCGTCGGGCGAGCTCCACGAGGCGGCGCATCGCGTGGTGCAGCCGGCTCTTCACCGTGCCGCGGGGGCAGCCGAGGATCGTGGCCACCTCGTCCTCCGAGAGGTCGTGGTAGTAGCGCAGGACGACGGCGCTCCGCTGCGGCTCCGGGAGAGCGGCGAGGAGCCGGCGGGCGTCGAGCGCGGCGTCGGGCGCGCCGTCGCGGGCGGCGAGGCCGTCGGCGAGCACGGGGTCGACCGGCTCCGGCGGCCGGCGGCGGTGCCAGTCGCGGCAGAGGTTGACGGCGATCTGGAAGAGCCAGGTGGAGAAGCGCTGGCGCACGTCGAAGCGCGGAGCGGCGCGGACCACACGGAGCCACGTCTCCTGGTAGAGGTCCTCGACATCACGCCCGCCCGTGTGGCGATGGACGAAGTGGAAGAGCGGCCGCTCCCATCGCCGGCAGAGCTCCTCGAGTGCCCGCTCGTCGCCGCCTGCGACCGCCGCGACCAGCTCCTCGTCGGTCGCCATCGACGCCTGGGACCCTCCGTATCATGGCAGGGGTCCCCCGGGCACGGCGCCCGCGCCGTAGTCGCCGCCGTTCCGCGCCTCGGGTGGCGGCCCGGGCCGTCGCGGCGAGAAGCCGCGGAGCCGTCCCACCCAGTCCTGCGCCGCGGCGAGGCCGCGCTCGAGCGGAGAGGGCGTGCCGGGCGCGAACGGGAGGAGCAGCCAGAGGATCCCGTAGAGGATCGGCCCGAGCAGGTGAATGAAGGTGAGCACGAGGAAGCCGACGCGGACGAACGTCACCGGGAGGGCGAGCACGTGGCTCACGGCCGCGGCGACGCCGGCGAGCCGACGCTCGGGATGGTCGCGGTACCAGCGGTCGAAGTCGAACGCGGCGACACGGCTCCGGCAGTAGCGGCAGCGAACCGCCTCGGCGGGGATCTCCTCGGCGCAGTAGGGGCACTTCCGGGTCTCGGCCATGGCGTCCTCCTTTCGCCCGGTGATACGCGGGCGGGGCCGCGCAGGTTCAACCCGCCGTCACCAGCTCGGCACGGTGCGGATCGGGTGCGCCGCGAGGTGCGCGGGCGTGAACGCCTCCGTGACGACGCGGCCGGGCAGGTTCCGCGCCACTGGCAGGCCGAGGAGGTAGGCGATCGTCGGCGCCACGTCGAGGACGGACACGGTGTCGAGGGTCCGGCCCGGCACGACTCCGGGGCCCATGAGGGCGAAGATGCCGTGGTACGACTGCGGGAGCGTGTGGATTCCGTTCACCGATGGATGCGGGTAGTCGATGTTCACCGTCATGCTGTGGTCGGACACCAGCATCACGTAGTCGTAGTGCGCGACGTCGAGCAGCTCGCGGAGGTGCAGATCCGCCTCGAGGTACTGGCTCGCCACGTCACCGAAGACCCACACCCCCCCGTACACTGGCCCGGTCCACTTGGACGCCTGGTCGAGGAGAGTGGACTCGTCGAGCGGCACCGTGATCAACGGCTGGACCGTCGTCCACATGATGTGCTCGGTCTTGTCGACGGAGTGGAGGAGCCACATCGTGAGGTCGGTCTGCTCGTGCGCCGCGATCCTGTCGAGCCCCGTCGCGGACACGCGGTCCCGCGCGAGCGGCTGCCAGGCCTCCAGCGTGGGCGGGGGCGCGGGAAGGAGATCCATCGTCTCGAAGAGCAGCGGCGGCCAGGTGAGCTGCAGGCGGTTCATCGACTCGCTCCGCTGGTCGACGACGAAGCCGTTCGTCCGGTAGAGCTCGGTCCCGGCGACATCGAGCCCCTCCTCGGTGAGGTTGTAGCGGGAGCCCTGCTCCGGCGGGAACGTGTTGCGGTAGCTCATGTGCGTGACGGTCCCACCGTGTCGCGAGAGCACCGCCGACACGGACGGCGCGCCGCGATCCCACGGCTCGTCCGGAATGTCCTCCATGTGATGGACGGAGGCGGGCTGCCCGGTGATGAGGCTCGACCAGATGGGCGGGCAGTAGCAGCAGAGCGACGGGCTCGACTCCGTCGGCGTCTCGTCGAGCAGCGCCTGCACGCCCCCGTCCACGATCGGGCCGATGGTCGGCAGGTAGCCCGCCCGCACGAGCGGCGTCACGACGTCCCACCCGCCCGCATCCACGCCGAGCACGAGCACCTTCGGGCGCCGCACCCCTCGGTGCGCGTGCGGCACCGTCGCGTCCAGCGGGTCCGGGTCGCGTCGGTTCGGCACCCCGTCGTGGTCCGCGTCCCCCGCGCTCGGGAGGACGGTCGCATGCCAGAGCAGGTCCGCCGAGGGAACGTCCTGGTCGCGCGCGGCCGTCACGACTCCCGAGATCGTGAGGTCGAGGTTCCGTCTCGACCGGAGCGGGATGACCTTCGTGCGCCGCGCCGGCGGCCCGACGCCCTCGCTCGCGTGGAAGAGCACCGTGTCGCCACTCGCGACCCGGACGTCCGCGCTCGCTCCCGCGGGGAGCCCCCCCGTGAACCAGCGCAGCACGAGGACTCGCTTCGCCGTCGCGCGACCCTGGATCGTGAGGTGGGCCTCGTCGCTGGCCCCGGCGACGCTCCCCGCCGCCCCCTTGCCGTCGCTCGTGACGCGCACCGAGCCGGTCACCTCCGGCCACGTGGAGTGGAACACGCGCAGGAAGGGTCGCGTCCGGAACGACCAGGCGCGTGACGTGCCGCCGTCCGCGGTCGCGTCCTCCGGAACGAAGCGGTTCGCATGGTCGCCGTGGCCGGTGGTGCAGCCGGCGGCGGGGCCACGCGCGACGAACGCCTCCTGACAGGTCACCGCAAGTCCGCCCCCGCAGGTCCGCGGCGCGAAGAACGAAGGGCACGCGTCGTCGCGGAACGAGACCGCCGGCGCGCGAGGGTGTGCGGCGACGAGGATCGGCGTCGCGAAGAGAAGCCCGAGCAGGCGCGTCCGCACGACATCGTTCTTCGCCCATCGATCCCGGCAGTCAATCGTCTCCCGACGAGGACGCCGGATGGGATGCTTGAATCCCGGGTGCCGATGCGTCATCTAATCGATCGGTGGCCGGCAAGCGGCTCATGTCCTCGGCGCTCGTGGTGCTCGTCGTGTTCGGCGTCCAGGTCGGCTACGGCGCGCCGGCCCGGCACACCCAGAGCGCCCGGGCGCTCTCGTGCTGCGCCAGGCGCTGCCACCACCACGCGAGCTCGACCGCCAGCGCCGCCCGATGCTGCGGGGTGCGGGAGGTCGCTGGTGAGGTCGTCACCTCGGCGCCCCCGAAGCTTCCCGACGCCGGGCTGATCGCGCTCGGGCCGCTCGCCGCGTTCGACGCGTCCACGTCGCGCGAGGGCTGCCCGGGTGGCCGGGTCGAGACGAGCCCGGCGGCCAGGGCCCGCGGCGCACCGCTCTTCCTCCTGACGCACTCGCTCCGCATCTAGACGCTCTCCCTTCCGACGCGCTCCGCCGCGCGCCGCGGTGTCCCTCCGGACGCCGCGTCTGCCGGCGGAGAAGGCATCACTGCGTCCTTCGTCCCGTGGAGAGGAGAGACCGATGCATTCGTCCATCATCGTGCGACCGGAGCTGTTTGCGCTCGTGCTCGGCGCGGTGGCGTTCGCGCGCGCCGAGGTGGCGGCGGAGCCGCTGCAACTGGCCGACGTCCTCGCGCAGGCGCGCGAGAGGAATCCCGAGATCCGTGCCGCCCGGCAGCGCGCCCTGGCGGCGGCCGCCATCCCCGAGCGCGTGCGCGCGCTCGACGACCCGACCTTCGGGTACGAGATGTGGAACGCCCCGGACCCGCTCCGGGCCGACCGGGCCGACAACAACATCCTGCGCCTGTCGCAGAAGGTCCCCTTTCCGGGGAAGCGCGCCCTCGCCGGGGAGGTCGCGGGACACGAGGCCGACGTGGCCCGCTCCGAGGGCTCGAGCGTCGAGCTCGACGTCGCGACGGCCGTGAAGCGCGCGTACTGGGATCTGTGGGCCGCCCACGCGCTCTACGGCGTGTACGACCGCGAGCGGGGGCTCCTCGAGCGCTTCGCCCGCATCGCGGAGCAGAAGTACGCGGTCGGTGAGGTCGCCCAGTCCGACGCCCTGCGCGCGCAGGTGGAGCTGACCCACGCGGTGAACCGCGTGTCCACCCAGGCCCTCGCGATCGATGGCGCCGGGGCGGAGCTGAACGCACTGCTCAGCCGTCCGCCCGGCGAGCCGCTCGGGGTGCCCGAGGCGCCGCCCCCGCCGCACCTCGACCGGGACGCGGCGGAGCTGATCGACGTCGCCATGCGCACGCGCCCCGAGCTCCACGCCGAGGAGGCGTCGGTCGCGCGGGAGGACGCGGCGGTGCGGCTCGCGCGGCGCGACTACCTTCCCGACTTCGAGTTCGGCTTCGCGCGCTTCCAGAACCCGGGGAGCCGCGACGGATACGGCGCGACCGCGGCCTTCTCGATTCCCCTCGCGTACAAGTGGAAGTACGACGCAGGCGTGAGTGAGGCGCGCGCGCGGCTCGGTCTGGCGGAGGCCGAGGTGCGGCGCGTGCAGGACCGCGTGCGGCGCGAGGTCCAGCAGGCGCACCTCCGCGCCCGGACGGCGCTCCTCCAGTGGCGGCTGTTCGTCGACACGCACATCCCGCAGGCGGAGCAGTCGCTCCACGTCGCCGAGAGCGCGTACCAGACGGGGAAGATCGACTGGCTCGCGCTCGTCGACACGGCGCGCACGCTCGAATCGGTGCACGTCGACCACATCCAGGCGGCGGCGGAGTTCGAGAAGGCCTGGGCGGACATGGAGCGCGCGGTCGGTACGGAGCTGCCGCGCGGCGGCTCCTCCGAGGGAGGCGAGCGATGAAACGGCTCCTCGTCGGCGTCGGGGTCGTCGCGCTCGTCGCGGTGGCCGGTGAACTCGTCGTCCTCCGCCGCCCGGCGACGGAGACCACGAGCGCCGCGCCGCGGACGCTCTACCAGTGCGCCATGCACCCGCAGATCGTCTCGGACAAGCCGGGCGTCTGTCCGATCTGCGGGATGCCGCTGCGGCCGGTCGGCGAGCCGTCGACGGCGGAAGGCGGCGTACCGGGTCACGCCACCTTCACGCTCTCGCCCGACCGGCAGCAGCTGATCGGCGTGCGGACGGAGACGGTCGAGCGCCGCCCGCTCGCGATCGACATCCGCACGGCCGGCAGGGTGGCGTACGATCCCGGCCTCTACCAGGCGCTCGTCGAGTACCGGGAGGCGCTGCGCATGCGGGGGGCGCTCGGCGGCGCGACGTCGGGCGAGGCGCGCAAGGGAGCGGACGGCCTCGTCCGCGCGGCGGCGCTCCGGCTCCGGCAGCAGGGGATCTCCGAGGCGCAGATCCGAGGGCTCGCGGCGGACGGGCGCGACCCCCTGAACCTGCTGCTCCCCGGGAGGAGCGTCTGGATCTACGCCCAGGTCTTCGAGTCCGAGGTGGAGCTCGTGCAGCCGGGGCAGGAGATCGTCGTGACGGCCCGGTCGCGCCCCGGCCAGGTCTACCGGGCGCGCGTGGTGGCGGTCGACGCCATCCTGGATCCGGCGACCCGGACTGCGCGCGTCCGGGCGCTCGTCGCGACGCCCGACGAGTCGCTCCGTCCCGAGTCGTTCGTGCACGCGGCGATCCACGTGCCGCTCGGCGAACGGGTCGCCGTCCCTGAGAACGCCGTGCTCGACACGGGGACGCGTCAGATCGTCTTCGTGGTCCGGGACGGCGGTCGGTTCGAGCCGCGCGCCGTCGAGCTCGGCCGCGAGGCCGAGGGGTACCGGGAGGTCCTCGGCGGCGTGGAGGCGGGCGAGCGCGTCGTCACCTCGGCGAACTTCCTCATCGACTCGGAGTCGCGCTTGCGGTCGGCGCTCGCGGCGTTCGGCGGGACGTTGCCGGGCGGCCAGGGGCACTGAGGGGAGCGGGGCCATGGTCGAGCGCATCATCGAGTTCAGCGCGAGGAACCGATTCCTCGTCCTCATCCTGACCGCCGCCGCGATCGCCGGCGCCGTCTGGGCGGCGCGTCGCATCCCGCTCGACGCGCTCCCCGATCTCTCCGACACGCAGGTCATCATCTACTCGCGCTGGGACCGGAGCCCGGACGTCCTCGAGGACCAGGTGACGTATCCCATCGTCTCGGCGCTCCTCGGCGCGCCGAAGGTGAAGGCCATCCGCGGGTTCTCGGACTTCGGCTACTCGTACGTCTACGTCGTCTTCCAGGACGGCACGGACCTCTACTGGGCGCGCTCCCGCGTGCTCGAGTACCTGAGCAAGATCCTGCCTCGCCTGCCCGAGGGCGTGCAGACGGAGCTCGGGCCGGACGCGACCAGCGTCGGCTGGGTCTACCAGTACGCGGTCCTCGACCGCTCCGGCCGGCACGACCTCGCGGAGCTGCGGAGCCTGCAGGACTGGTACCTGCGCTATCACCTGCAGGCGGTGCCGGGGGTCGCCGAGGTGGCGGCCGTCGGCGGCTTCGTGAAGCAGTACCAGGTGAACGTGGATCCCGACCTGCTGCTCGCCTACCGGATCCCGCTCCCGCAGGTGATCGACGCGATCCGCAAGGGCAACGCCGAGGCCGGCGGGCGGCTCCTCGAGCTCGCGGACACCGAGTACATGGTCCGCGGCCGCGGCTACGTGAAGTCGATCGACGACATCGAGAAGATCGTGGTCGCGACCGACCCGTCGACCGGCACGCCCGTGCTGGTGAAGCATCTCGCGACGGTGCAGCTCGGGCCCGACCTCCGCCGCGGCGTCGCCGACCTCGACGGGCTCGGCGACACGGTGGGCGGAGTCGTCGTCATGCGCCACGGCGAGAACGCGCTCGCCGTGATCGAGCGCGTGAAGGCGGCGCTGGAGGAGCTCCGGCCGACGCTGCCCGAGGGCGTGGAGATCGTTCCCACGTACGATCGCTCGCGGCTCATCCGGCGCTCGATCGAGACGCTCCTCCACGCACTCCGCGAGGAGCTGATCATCGTGAGCGCGATGATCCTCCTGTTCCTGTGGCACTTCCCCTCGGCGATCATCCCGATCGTCACGATCCCGGTCGCGGTGCTGCTCGCGTTCGTCCCCCTCTACGGCATGGGGCTCACCTCGAACGTCATGTCGCTCGCGGGCATCGCGATCTCGATCGGGGTGCTCGTCGACGGCGCGATCGTCGAGGTGGAGAACGCCTACAAGCGCCTCGAGGAGTGGAGCCGCGGTGGACGCCAGGGCGACTTTCACGCGGTGCGACTGCAGGCGCTCAAGGAGGTGGGGCCCTCGGTCTTCTTCTCGCTCCTCGTGATCGCGGTCGCGTTCCTCCCCGTCTTCACGCTCGTCGACCAGGAAGGGCGGCTCTTCAAGCCCCTCGCGTACTCGAAGACCCTGGCGATGGCGCTCGCCGCCGTTCTCGCGCTGACGCTCGATCCCGCGCTCCGGATGCTCTTCACCCGGATGGAGGAGGTGCGGTTCCGGCCGCGCTGGCTCGCGGCGGTGGTGAACGCCGTCACGGTCGGGCGCTACCGCCCCGAGGAGCGCCACCCGGTGAGCCGCGTGCTCTTCGCCGTGTACGAGCCGGCCTGTCGCTGGACGCTCCGGCATCGCCGGCTCACCATCGGGGCCGCGCTCCTGCTCGTCGCGTCCACCGTGCCCGTCTACCTCCGCCTGGGCTCCGAGTTCATGCCGCCGCTGAACGAGGGCGCGTACCTCTACATGCCGACGGCGCTCCCGGGGATGTCGGTCACCGAGGCGCAGCGCATTCTGCAGGTGCAGGACCGCATCCTGCGCTCGTTCCCCGAGGTGGAACGCGTCTTCGGGAAGGCGGGGCGCGTCACGTCGCCGACGGATCCGGCGCCGCTCTCGATGGTCGAGACGACCGTCGTGCTCCGGCCCGAGTCGGAGTGGCGGCCGGTGTCCCGCTGGTACTCCGACTGGCCCCGGCCGGTGCGCTGGTTCTGCTCGTTCGTCACGCCGGAGCGTCTGACCTTCGAGGAGCTCCAGGCGGAGATGGACGCCAGCCTCCGGCTCCCGGGCATCCCGAACATCTGGACGATGCCGATCAAGAACCGGATCGACATGCTGTCGACGGGCGTTCGCACGCCGATCGGGATCAAGATCCTCGGCGCGAACCTCAAGGTCATCCAGGGCATCGGGGAGCAGCTCGAGGCGCTCCTCCGCGACGTCCCCGGCACGCGGAACGTCCTCGCGGAGCGCACCGCGGGCGGCTACTACGTCGACTTCGACCTCGACCGCGACCGGATGGCACGCTACGGGCTCTCGGTCGAGGCCGCGCAGGCGATCCTCACCTCTGCCATCGGCGGCGACACGGTCACGACGACGGTCGAGGGGCGCGAGCGGTACGCGGTGAGCGTCCGGTACGGTCGCGACTTCCGCCAGGACGTGCGCCGCCTCCGTCGCGTCCTCGTGCCGACGCCGTCCGGCGCGCAGGTCCCCATGGGCCAGCTCGCCGACATCCGTCTCGTCGAGGGCCCCGCGATGATCCGCGACGAGAACGGCCGGCTCGCCGGCTACGTCTACGTCGACATGGCCGGGCGCGACGTCGGCGGGTGGGTCGAGGAGGCCAAGCGACGGGTCCGGGAGCGTCTCGCGCTGCCCACCGGCTACACGCTCGTCTGGAGCGGCCAGTACGAGAACATGGTCCGGGTGCGCGAGCGGCTCCGGGTCGTCCTGCCGCTCACGTTCTTCGTGATCGCGATCCTCCTCTACCTCAACACGAAGTCCGGGGTGAAGACGGCGATCGTGCTCCTCGCGGTGCCGTTCTCGCTCGTCGGCGCGGTGTGGCTGCTCTGGGGCCTCGGCTACCACCTCTCGATCGCGGTGTGGGTGGGCATGATCGCGCTCATGGGCCTCGACGCCGAGACCGGCGTCTTCATGCTGCTCTTCCTCGATCTCGCGTACGACGACCGGCAGCGAGAGGGGCGGCTGCGGAGCCGGAGCGATCTCGAGGAGGCGATCGTCCACGGCGCCGTGAAGCGCGTGCGGCCGAAGATGATGACCGTGACCGCGGCGTTCATGGGCCTCCTCCCGATCATGTGGTCGAGCGGTGCCGGCGCCGACATGATGAAGCGCATCGCGGCGCCGATGGTGGGCGGGCTCTCCACCTCGTTCGTGCTGGAGCTCCTCGTCTACCCGGCGATCTACGCCGTCTGGAAGGCGCGCGGACCCCTGGCGTCCGGCGGGCCCCCAGGCTACGAGCACGGCGGGGATGGAGCAGCGTGAGGTCGTGATCGTCGGCGCCGGGCCTGCCGGCACGGCCACGGCGCTCCGCCTGGCGGCGGCCGACCCGACGCTCGCCGCCGCGACCCTCCTCCTCGACAAGGCCCGTCACCCGCGGGACAAGACCTGCGCGGGCGGCCTCATCCCGAGCGCGGTGCGGCACCTGCACGAGCTCGGCGTCCCGCTCGCGGTGCCGCACGCGCGGGTCGACCGTGCCGCGGTCGCGGTGCCGGGCCGCGAGGTCCGCGTGGCCGGAGCCGACCTGTGCCGCGTCGTCCGCCGCCGCGAGTTCGACGCGACGCTCGCGTGGGCGGCGCGCGACGGCGGCGTCGAGCTCCGCGAGGGCGAGCGCGTCGTCCACCTCGCCCGCGACGGCGCGGGCGTCCGGGTGGAGACCGACCGGCGCGCGGTGTGGACGCGCGTCGTCGTCGGCGCCGACGGCGGCGGGAGCGTCGTACGCCGCGCGCTCGTCGGCGAAGGACGCGGCGCGATCGCGCGCGCCGTCATGTCCGACGTGCCGGTCGCCGACACGTCCTGGGACGGGCACGCGGCGCGTCGCTACGACTTCGACTTCACGTCCTGCCCCGCCGGGCTCCGCGGCTATCGCTGGGCCTTCCCGTGCCTCGTCGGTGGCGTGCCGCACGCCAACATCGGCGTGTACGCGCTCCCGCCGGTCGACGGCCCGCGCCTCCAGGCCGAGCTCGCGGCCGCGCTCGGCCGCGTCGGCGCGCGCGGGCCACGCGCGTGGAAGGCGTTCCCAATCCGGACCTACGCGGCCGGCACGCCGGTCGCGACCCCCAACGCGCTCCTCGTCGGCGATGCGGCGGGCTGCGAGGCGCTCATGGGCGAGGGGATATCGTTCGCGCTCGAGTACGGCATCCTCGCTGCCGACGCGATCGTCGCCGCCCGCGAGACCGGCGACTGGTCGTTCCGCGGCTACGCGCGAGCGGTCGAGCGCGGGCCGCTCGGCCGGAAGCTCCGCCGCCTCGCGCTGCTCGCGCGACTCTTCTACGGCCCGCGCACGCGGTGGTGGTTCCGCGTCGCGGCGCTGAGTGGACGCGCGCAGCGCGTCGGTCTCGCGTGGTACAACGGCACAGGCGGCGGCCGCTGAGCTGAGTTGACACCGCGCGCACCCAGTTGCTAACCAGCCCGCGGGGATGGGAGCAGGGGGGCGCCGATCGGGGAAGCGCCGCCGCGGACCGGCGACGGCGGGGCCGCACTTGGAGACGCTCCTCTGGCGGATCGGCGTCCGGCACGTCGCCGGCGTGGACGAGGTCGGCATGGGTCCGCTCGCCGGTCCGGTGGTCGCGGCCGCGGTCGTCTTCCCTCCGGGCTTCAAGCCCGACGGGATCGCAGACTCGAAGGTGCTGCGCGCCGCGGTCCGCGAGCAGCTCGACCGCGAGATCCGCCGGCGCGCGGTCGCGGTGGGGATCGCGGTGGTCGAGCCCGAGGAGATCGACCGCCTGAACATCTACCAGGCGGGTCTCCGCGCGCTCCGCCGTGCGGTCGAGGGGCTCGCCGTCGTCCCCGGCTTCGTGCTCGTCGACGGCCGCGAGATCCCGGGCCTGTCGATCCCGCAGAGCGCGTATCCCAAGGGCGACTCCTTCGTGTGCTCGATCGCCGCCGCGTCGATCGTGGCGAAGGTCCACCGCGACGCGATCATGCGCGACCTCGACGGCCGCTATCCCGGCTACGGCTTCGCGCGCCACATGGGCTACTCGACGCGCGCCCACTTCGCGGCGATCCGGGAGCAGGGGCCGTCCCCGGTGCACCGGCGGTCCTTCGCGCCCGTCCGCGCCGCCGCCCGCGGCGAGACCGACCCGCAGGTCCTGCTCGCCCCGGTGCTCGCCGCCGACTGAGCGCGGCGCGTCGTCTTTCGCTTGACCGGCCGTGCGTCGGCTTGCGATAAGCTCGGCCCGCGGTGGCCCGGCTCCTGGCGCTCCTCCTCCTCGTCCACGCGGCCGCGGCCTCGGCGCTCGTGCCCCGCGACGCCGTCCGGGTGGGTCCCTGCGCCGAGGACATGCCGGTCGGACCGCTCGCGCTCACCTTCGCACCCCGCGACGCCGCCGGCCTCGCGGCGCTCCTCGCGAGCCAGCAGGACCCGCGGTCGCCGGAGTACCGCCACTGGCTCACTCCCGAGGAGTTCGGCGAGCGGTTCGGGGTCGAGGCCGACGCCTACGAGGAGGCCGCGCGCTGGCTCGTCCTGCAGGGCTTCCGCGACGTGCGCCTCCATCCCGGACGGCTGGCGATCTCGTTCGACGCGTCCGCGGGACGGGTGAGCCGCGCGTTCGGCGTCGAGATGGCCGAGTATCGCTCGGAGGGCGTCACGCGGGCGGCGCCGGCGGGGCGTCCGATGCTGCCGGCGTTCCACGGCGTCGTGCCGACGGCTCTCCTCGGCCTCGACGCGTTCGCGCGCCTGCGCCCGCACGGCCGCCTGAACGGCACCAACTTCCTCGCGCCGGCCGACGTGGCCACCGTGTTCGGGCTCGACGTCGTGCACGCGGCGGGCGTCACCGGGACCGGGGTGCGGATCGCGGTCGTCGCGGTCAGCGACTTCGACGTCGCCGCGGTGGCCGCGTTCCGGCGCGCGTTCGCGCTGCCGCCGGGGATCGTTGAGAAGCGTTTCACGGCGTCGAGCCCGGGCACGACCGACGCCGCGTTCGAGTCGTTGATCGACACCGAGTGGTCGGGCGCCACGGCGCCGGGCGCGACCGTGCTCGCCGAGATCGCGCCCAGCGACCTAGTGCTCGCCGTCGCCGACGCGCTGATGGACGTCCTCGACGGGCGCCTCGCCGACGTCGTGAGCCTGAGCCTCGGGGCCTGCGAGGCGGCCCTCGGACAGAGCACGGAAGCCTTCTTCGACACGCTCTTCCAGCAGGCGGCCGCGCAGGGACAGACGGTGCTGGTCGCGAGCGGGGACACGGGCGTCACGGCCTGCGGCCCGACCCTCCGCGCGGCGTTCGTGGACGGGCTCGCCTCCTCACCCTGGGTGACGGGGGTCGGCGGGACGACCCTCGACCCGCTCTTCGACGCGAACGGCAAGGCGACGGGCTACGGCGGGGAGGTGGTGTGGAACGAGGGCGGCGGCGCGACGGGTGGCGGTCTCAGCGCCATCTTTGCGCGGCCGAGCTATCAGATCGGACTCGTGCTCCCGGGGAGGGGGCGCGGCGTGCCCG
>CAZLYE010000252.1:0-20385 GCA_964562865.1 uncultured Binatia bacterium (SeqCode)
CGGACGCTCCTCGCCGGCGAGCGCGTCGCGCTGAACCTCCTCCAGCACCTCTGCGGGATCGCGACGCTCGCGCGCGCGTACGTCGACCGCGTCGCCGGGACGGGGCTCGTCGTCCGCGACACGCGGAAGACGCTTCCCGGGATGCGCGTGCTCGCGAAGTACGCGGTCCGGACGGGGGGCGCCGTGAACCACCGCCTCCGGCTCGACGACGCGATCCTCGTCAAGGACAACCACCTGGCGCTCCGGGGCGGCGACGTGGCGGCCGCCGTCCGCGCCGCGCGCGCCGCGTCGCCGGACCTGCCCGTCGAGATCGAGTGCCGGACGCTCCCCGAGGTCGACGCCGCGGTCGTCGCGCGGCCCGACCTGATCCTCCTCGACAACATGACGCCCGAGACGATCGCGGCGGCGGTGCAGCGGGTGGCGGGACGCGTGCCGCTCGAGGCGTCGGGCGGCGTGACCCTCGACACGGTGGCGGCGATCGCCGCGACGGGGGTCCAGATGGTCGCGGTCGGCGCCCTCACGCACTCCGCGCCCGCGGTCGACCTGAACCTCAAGATCGAGCCGCTCCCGTGACCGCGGACGAGCGGATCGTCGGCTGGCTCCGCGAGACGCCTGGCGCGCTCTCCGGCGAGGAGCTGGCGCGCCGTCTCGGCTGCACGCGCGCGGCGGTGTGGAAGCGGATCGCCGCGCTCCGCCGCCAGGGCTACCGGATCGAGGGCCGCCGCGCCGGCGGCTACGCGCTCGCCGCCGTCCCGGACCGCCTCGGACCCGCGGAGCTGGCCCCGCATCTCCGCGGGGCGTGGCGCGACGTCCGCTGGCTCGCGGAGTGCGACTCGACACAGCGGGTGGCCCGCGACCTCGCGCGCGCCGGCGCGGCCGAAGGCACCACCGTCGTCGCCGAGCGCCAGAGCGCGGGCCGTGGGCGCCTCGGGCGGGTCTGGCACTCCCCGCCGGGCGTGAACCTCTACTGCTCGGTCGTGCTCCGCCCGCCGCTCGCGCCGAGCGCCGTGCCGCAGATCGGGCTCGTCTGCGGCGCCGCGGTCGCGGCGGCCGTCGGCGAGGAGACCGGCCATCGGCCCGCCATCAAGTGGCCGAACGACGTCCTCCTCGACGGCCGGAAGGTCTCGGGCATCCTCACCGAGATGGAATCGGAGGTGGAGCGCGTGCGCCACGTGATCGTCGGCATCGGCGTCAACCTGAACACGCCGCGCGCCGCCTTCCCGCGCGAGCTCCGGGAGCGGGCCACGTCGCTCCAGGCGGTCACCGGGACGCGCGTCGACCGCGCCCGGTTCACGGGACGGTTGCTCGCCGCGCTCGAAGCACGTTATGGTCGCTTCGTTTCGGCGGGATTCTCGAGCGTGCGATCCGAATGGGAATCGTATTCCTGCCTGACCGGCACCGAGGTGCGCGTCGCATCGGCGGCGGGCGAGGTCGCGGGGCGCGTGCTCGGTCTCGATGACGACGGGACGCTCCGCCTGGCCGGTCCCGGCGACGCCGTCGTCCGGATCGTCGCGGGGGAGGTGACCGTGCGGGACGGGTACCGGAGCGGGCGCTGATGCTGCTCGCCATCGACGTCAGCAACACGCACACGAAGGTCGGCGTCTACGAGGGGGACCGCCTTGCGCGGCACTGGCGGCTCCAGACCGAGCCCGACCGGACGGCCGACGAGTACGGCGTGATGCTTCTCGGGCTCTTCCGGGCGAGCGACGCGTCGCCCTCGGACATCAGCGGCATCGCCGTCTCGAGCGTCGTCCCGCCGATGCACGAGACCCTCGACCAGCTCTGTCGGAAGTTCTTCGGGCACACGCCGCTGTTCGTCGGCCCGGGCGTCCGGACCGGCATGGCGCTCCAGTACGACAACCCGCGCGAGATCGGCGCCGACCGCATCTGCAACTCGGTCGCTGCCTACGAGCGCACGCGCGGGCCGTGCGTCGTCGTCGACCTCGGCACCGCGACCACCTTCGACTACGTGACGGCGCGCGGCGAGTACGCGGGCGGCGTCATCGTGCCGGGCATCGGCATCTCGCTCGACGCGCTCTTCGTGCGCGCGGCCAAGCTGACGCGCGTCGAGCTCGTGCGGCCGCCGAAGGTCGTCGGGCGTAACACGGTGAACGCCATCCAGTCCGGCATCGTGTACGGCTACACCGCGCTGGTCGACGGGCTCGTGGAGCGGATTCGCAAGGAGAACGACCCGGCGGCACGTGCACTGGCGACTGGGGGATTCGCCGCGCTCCTCGCCCCGGTATCATCCACCCTCGAGGCGGTCGACGAGTTCCTGACGCTCGACGGGCTCCGCATCGTCTACGAGCGGAACGGAGGACGGGATGCCAGCTGAAGAGGTCGCGAGACTCCGGAACGTCGCCATCGTCGGCCAGGGCGGCGCCGGCAAGACGACGGTCGCCGACGCGCTGCTCTTCGCCGCCGGCGCGTCGAGCCGGCTCGGGCGCGTGGACGACGGTTCGTCGGCGTTCGACACCGAGCCCGAGGAGGTGCGCCGGAAGACGACGATCACGGCGTCGCTGCACCACGCCCCGTGGCGGAAGCACGAGCTGAACCTGATCGACACGCCCGGCTACTCGCCGTTCCTGCACGACACGCGCAACTGCCTCCGCGCCGCCACCGGCGTCGTTTTGGTGCTCGGGCCGACCGGCGGCGAGATCAAGATCGAGACGGAGAAGATGTGGGCCTGGTGCGAGGAGGCCGGGCTCCCGCGGATCGCGTTCGTCACCCGGCTCGACCGCGAGCGGGCGTCGCTCGACCACGCGCTCGACGACCTGAAGGCGCTCGGTGCGAAGCCCGCCGTCCTTCAGGTGCCGATCGGCGCGGAGGCGCAGCTCCGCGGCGTGGTCGATGTGCTCTCGGGCCGCGCGTTCCTCTACCAGGGCGAGTCGGGGACGTTCCAGGAGGGGGCGGCGCCGCCCGAGCTGGCGGACGCGGTGACCGCCGCGCGGGAGAAGCTCGTCGAGACGATCGCCGAGGCGAACGACGCCCTCCTCGAGAAGTACCTCGAGGGGACCGAGCTCTCGGCCGACGAGCTGCGCGAGGGCCTCCGCGAGGGCGCGCGCGCGGGGAAGCTCCTCCCGATCCTCTGCGGCGCCGCGGGGCGTGCGATCGGGCTCCACCCGCTCCTCGACGCCATCGTCGACCTGCTGCCGTCGCCCGGCGATCTCTCCGCGTGGAACGGCGACAATCCGCGGAGCGGCGAGGCGGTCGAGCGGAGCGCCGATCCGGCGGCCCCGTTCTCGGCGTTCGTCTTCAAGACGATCGTCGATCCGTTCGCGGGGAAGCTCTCCGTCCTCCGCATCGTGTCGGGGCGCGCGCACGGCGATCTCAACGTCGTCAACACCGTCCGCGACGAGCGCGAGCGCATCGCGCACCCCCTGAAGCTCGAGGGGAAGAAGCAGGCGCAGGTGGCCTCCGCGGTCGCGGGCGACATCATCGCGCTCGCGAAGCTCAAGAACACCGCCTCCGGTGACACGCTCGCGGACGAGAAGACGCCGATCGTCTTCCCACCGCTCCCCGACGCGCCCGCCGCCATCTCGTTCGCCCTCCAGCCGAAGAGCAAGGCCGACGACGAGAAGGTCATGCAGGGGCTCCACCGGCTCATGGAGGAGGACACGGGGCTCCGCGTCCACCGCGACGAGCAGACGAAGGAGTTCGTCGTCTCGGGCACCGGCCAGCTCCACCTGGAGGTGGTGGTCGAGCGGCTCAAGCGGAAGTACGGCGTCGAGGTGGAGCTGAAGGCGCCGAAGGTCCCCTACAAGGAGACCATCAAGGGCAGCGCGAAGGCGCAGGGGAAGCACAAGAAGCAGACCGGCGGGCACGGGCAGTACGGCGACGCCTGGCTCGAGCTCTCGCCGCAGCCGCGCGGCCAGGGCTTCGAGTTCGAGGACGCGATCGTCGGCGGCGTGATCCCGCGGAACTTCATCCCCGCGGTGGAGAAGGGCGTGCGCGAGGTCCTGGTCGAGGGCATCCTCGCCGGCTACCCGATCGTCGACGTGAAGGCGAAGCTCTACTTCGGCTCCTACCACGACGTCGACTCCTCGGAGATGTCGTTCAAGATCGCGGGACGCCTCGCGTTCAAGACCGCGTTCGAGCAGTGCCGACCCGTGCTGCTCGAGCCCATCATGACGATCCGCGTGACGGTCCCCGACGAGTACATGGGCGACGTCATCGGCGATCTGAACAGTCGGCGCGGCAAGGTGCTCGGCGCCGAGACGAAGGGCGGTGGACAGCAGGTGATCAAGGCACACGTGCCGATGGCCGAGGTGCTCCGCTACGCGCCCGACCTCCGCTCGATGACGAGCGGACGCGGAGACTTCGAGCTCGAGTTCTCCCACTACGAGGAGACGCCCCCTCACATCGCGGAGAAGGTGATCAAGCAGGCGCAGGCCGCGAAGGCCGAGCGCCATGCCTGAGAAGCCGCCCGAGGCCGACGCCGCCGTCGTGGAGCTCGTCCGCTCGATCGAGGCGGGCGAGGACAAGATCGAGATCCCGAAGGAGCTCGTCGAGGAGCCCGAGACCCCCACGGCAGCCGCGCCGCAGACCTCGCTCCACGCGCGCATCCTCGCCATGGACATGTCGGAGAAGATCAAGCTCGCGCTCCGGGGAAACCGTGACGCGCGCCTCATCCTCATCCGCGACGGCAACCGGCTCATCCGCCGCTTCGTGCTCCAGAATCCGCGCATGAGCGACTCCGAGATCATCGCGCTCGCGCGCAACAAGAGCACCGACGACGAGATCCTCCGGCTCGTCTGCGAGAAGCGCGAGTGGTTGCGGAACTACCAGGTGCGGCTCAGCCTAGCGACCAATCCGAAGACGCCGCTCCCAGTGGCGCTCCGGCAGGTGGCGTCGCTCGAGCAGCGCGACCTCCGCCAGATCGCGAAGTCGAAGAACGTCCCGCAGGCGGTCGCGGCGCACGCCCGGCGTCTGCTGACGATCGCCCACGGCGGGCAGCAGTGAGGGGCTGGCCGGGCTGGGTCTGGTACGCCGTCCTTCCGCTCTCGGTCTGGCTCCTCTGGTGGCTCGCGTTCTTCCCGGGCGTGATCGAGTATGACGCGCTCGACCAGTGGCGGCAGATCGCTGAGGGCCGGTACGACGACTGGCACCCCGCGTTCCACACCTGGATCATCTGGCTCCTCACGCGCCCCGGCGGGTCGTTCGGGTCGATGAGCCTCGTGCAGGTGCTCGTGGGTGCGGGCCTCGCGGCGCGGCTCCTGGCGCTCGCCCGTCGTCTCGGGTCGCCGCCCTCGCTCGTCTGGACGGCCGATGCCTGGCTGGCGCTCTCTCCCGTGTTCGCGCTCAACCTGCTCGCCGTGTGGAAGGACACGGCGTTCGGTCTCGACCTCGTGTGGATGACGATCCTTCTCCTGCGCGTCGTCGAGACGGGGGACGTGAGCGGCGCGCTCGGGATACAGCTCGGCGTCTCGCTCGCCCTCGCGTGGCTCATCCGCCACAACGGGCCCGCGGTCGCCCTGCCCGTCGTGGGCGCGCTCGCATGGTACTTCCGGCCGCGCCTGCCCCGCGGGCTCGCGGCGACGGTCGCCGTCCTCATCGGGATCGTCGTCCTCGTGCACGGGCCGTTCTATCGCGAGGCGGGCGTCAGGCCGCCGGGCCCCGTCCTGCCGCAGGAATCGCTCATTCTGGAGATCTCGGCGCTCGTGCACGCGGGAACGCCGCTCACGGACGACGAGGCGGCTCTTCTCCGCCAGTTCCTCCCGCTCGAGACCTGGCGCTCCGCCTACGTCTGTGACCGTGCCGCGAGGCCCCTCATGCGCGCCGGGTTCCGTGGCACAGCGCTCGCGGAGCATCCGTTCGCCCTCCTCCCGATCGGCCTCCGGCTCGCGGCGCGCAACCCCTCGGCGCTCGTGCGCCACTGGGCCTGCGCCACGCGCTTTCTCTGGTACCCCTCCTCGACGCTCTACATCGGCTACTTCGCGGACGGGATCACCGTGCTTCCGAACGCGCAGGGCGTGACCGCCGCCTCGTTGCTCCCGTCGGCGCGCCGGTGGCTCGCGGCGATCGTGACCCACACGCTCGACGCCGCGACGGCGTGGCGGACCCTCGTCTGGCAGCCGGCCATTCCGCTGTACATCCTCGTCGCGACACTCGCGGTTGCAACGTGGCGGGCGCGCGGGGCGGCACCGCTGATCGTGTGGCTGCCGGCCCTCTGCAACACGCTCGTGTGGCTGGTGCTGACCCACGGCTCGCAGCTCCGTTTCCAGTGGCCCGTCGTGCTGCTCGCCCCGCTCGCCGTGCCGCTCGCGGGCGTCTCGTGGCGGCGACGTGTCGGGTCCAGGGCGAGCATGCCGAGCGCGGCGAGCGCGTCCGCGGTCGGGCTCGCTCACTCCGCGTAATCGACGCCCGGGCGATCCGGTCGGCGACGCGTTCTGCTCGTGGCGCTCGCCGTCGCTGCCGTCGGCGCGGGCGTCGTCTGGCCCGTCGCGGGCCGCTCCGTTCGGGCAGCGCGAAGGGTGACGTGCAAGGACGCGTGTGGTACAGCCGGGCCGCGTATGGTGCGGCGATGGGCGATCCTCCTCCTCGCCGTCGCCGCGATCTTCGGTGCCGTGGCGTGGCGGCGTGTCCTCCGTGATGAGTTCGCGCTACCGCCTCGCCTCCGCGTGGAGCGGGTGGTCGAGGATCTCACCGGACGGGCACCCGACGCGGGGGGCCGCCTCGGCTGGGTCAAGCCCGGCCAGTTCAATGCCGACGGCGGCTATCGTCAGGCCATCCTCGCCGATCCACCCGCGTCGCTCCGCTACCGTCTCCATCCTCCGGCCGACGCCGTCCTGCGCTTCGCCGTCGGCGTGCAGGGCACGGGGAAGCGCAACAAGGCAGCGGCGGGGATCCGGTTCGCGGTGAGCCTCGACGGACGGGAGGCGTTCGCGCGCGTCGTCAACCCCGCCGCGAACCGGCACGACCGTCACTGGTTCGAGGAGGAGGTCGACCTCGGGGCGCAGGCGGATCGGGACGTCGAGCTCACGCTGAGCACGCGACGTGCGGGGTCGAATCCGGAGCTCGGGGGGCTGGCCGGGTGGAGCGACGTGCGCCTCGTGCGCGGCGAGTGGCGAGAGCGGCAGACGGCCGGCCGGCAATCGCCGAACGTCGTCATCCTCCTCGTCGACACGCTGCGCGCGGATCGCCTCGGCTGCTACGGCGCCGTGCCGAGCCCGAGCCCGAACCTCGACCGCCTCGCCGCGCGGGCGCTGGTCTTCGAGCACATGGTCGCGCAGTCGTCGTGGACGATGCCCGCGGTGGCGAGCCTGATGACCGGACTCTATCCGCGCGATCACCGGCTCGAGGGCTGGGGTGCGGGCGCGCTGTCCAACGAGATCCCGACGATGGCCGAGTACGCTGCCGCTGCCGGCATCACGACGGTCGGCGTGTCGGCCAACCCGCTCGTATCGCTGCGAACCAACTTCGCGCGCGGCTTCGAGACCTTCAGGGACTTCGGCTGGGACGAGAAGCGCCGGAACTGGGCCCCCGCCGCGGACGTCGACGGCCCGTTCTTTCGCTGGCTCGAGCGCAACCGTGGCCATCGCTTCCTCGCCTACCTGCACTACATGGAGCCACACGATCCGTACACGCCTCCCGACGGCATGCGCCCGGCCGCGCCGGAGGGTGTGCGGCCCAAGGTCGCCGCGGGCTACCTCGACGGGATCGCGGTGGAGGTCGGCGGGCCCGACAAGCCGCCCATCCCGGCCGTCGAGGTGACGCACCTGCGTGGCCTCTACGACGGTGAGATCCGCGCCTGGGACGCCGCGCTCGGCGAGGTGCTGGCGACACTGTCCCGGTTCGGCCTCGACGACTCGACGGTCGTGATCGTGGTTGCGGATCACGGCGAGGAGTTCCAGGAGCACGGCCGGCTGAAGCACGGCTCGCACCTCTACGAGGAGACGATCCACGTGCCGCTCGTCGTGGCCGGACCCGGGATCGTGCCGGGGCGGCGGGGCGACCTCGCCCAGAGCATCGACCTCTTTCCGACGGTTGCGGCGCTCCTCGGCGTCACCCCGCCGCCCGGGCTCCCGGGCCACGATCTCCTGTCGTCCGCGACGGAGCGGCCGGTGTTCTCGGAGACACATCACGGGATCGCGCCCGGCGGGGGCGACATGCACCTCCTCTCGGTCCGCACGCCGGGATGGAAGCTCATCCACACGCCGGCCCTCGCGCGCTTCGAGCTGTACGACCTCGCCCGCGACCCGGGCGAGCACGACGACCGCTTCGGGACCGTCCCGGAGGGCGAGCACCTGGTCGAGCTGCTGACGGCGTGGGAGCGGGCCGCACCGCCGCCGCCCCAGGTGACGAGCCCCGACCCCGCGCTGCGCGAGAAGCTCCGCGCGCTCGGCTACGTCGAGTAGCGCCGGGCGGCGATCGGCAGCCCGAGGATCACGAGCGCCGAGACGAGCGTGAGCACGATCCCGCGGTGGACGGACGCCGGCTCGTAGCGGAACGTCACCACGTGACTGCCGGCGGGCACGTACACCGCGCGGAACGCGAGATCGGCGCGGAGGAGTCGCGTCGGACGCTCGTCGAGATACGCGTTCCACCCGGGATAGTACGCATCGGTGGTCACGAGGTACCCGGCTGCGCCGGTCTCGACCCTCCAGCTCGCCTCCGCCGGTTCGTAGCGCAGCAGCGACACGCCGTTGGCCGGATCATCGGCGCCGGCGGGAATCGGCTCCGGCCCGGGGGCGCCGACGGGCACGGCCAGGACCGCACGCCGATACACGGCGGCGGGAGCCGCGCGCAGCGCGGCCATCGCGTCGGCGTCGGTCGTGACCGGGACCGTCTCGTAGACCATGAAGCTCCGGGGCTGCACCCGGGCGAGCTCGCCGAGCGACATCTCGCCGGCCTCGAGGACGACGCTGGCTCCCGCGGCGCGGAGCTCCTCGGGGCGCGCCGTCGCGACCCACTTGAGATTCAGGACACGGAGGAGGGGCGAGTCGACCGCGCCGAGGAGCACGCCGTAATCGATCCAGGGGATCCGCTCCGGAAGGAGGGACAGGTAGTCGTCGTACCAGGACGTCCGGAAGTCGAGCCCGCGGACGTCGGAGATTCCGAACATCATGTGGGAGTCGGGGACCATGTCCTCGTGCAGCGCGGTGAAGCGGGCGAGCGCCGGATCGCGCGCGACGCGCGCGGTGAGCTGCGTCCCGGGGTAGAGCTGCTCCGGCGGGATCGCCGGCTGGTACCCGTGGGCGAACGTCAGCACGTCCAGCCCGACGAGAGCCAGGAGCGCCCGCTCCTGCCACCGCACGGCCCTCACCATGCTCACGACCGCGAGACCGCCGAGCGCCCAGAGCACGGGCGCATACATCATCAGGTTGTCGGCGCGGAACGCCGCGAGGAACGCGGCCGCCAGCTCGTCGGCCTGCGCGAGGTAGTAGTCGAGCGGCCGGGAATGAACCGCGAGCGCCGCGTACTTGCTCTCGGCGACCGCGCGCGCCCGCGCGACGATCTCGTTCCGCAGGAGCGGCAGGAGAAAGGTGCCGGCCGCCGCGAGAGCGATCCCGGCGCCCACCACCAGCGTCGCACTCCTTCGCCACACGGCGAGGAGTCGGAGCCGTTCCCCACCTCGATCCTCGCACAGCGCCGCGATGCCGAACCCCGCCAGCACGCAGAGGCTGAAGGACGTCACGAGCCGCAGCCGGGAGGGATGGCAGAGAGTCAGTGCGGGCAGCCTGTTCAGCAGGTCGAGCCCGGGCAGCCGGAACGCCATGCCGAGGCTCAGGAGCGCGATCGCGGCCCAGCAGCGGACGAGTGGTTCCCTCGGCCGCGCGACGACCGCCAGGATGGCGAGCAGGAGGGTCACGATCCCGACGTAGAGGACCTGCTCGTTGTAGTTGCCCCACGGCAGGAACGACCGGTACGGTCCCCGCCAGGTCGGATTGTTGTACAGGTTCGGGAAGACGAGCAGCGGGAGGGCGAGGACTTCGCGCCAGAATCCAGCGTCGAGGAGCGGACGCACCTCCGCGGCTCTCCGCCGCAGCTCCGCGCTGAGCGGCAGCCACTCGAGAAACGGCAGCAGCTGCACGCCGGCGAGGCCCGCGCCCAGCACGACGGCGACGGCGGGAAACGCGACGCGTGCGACCTTTGTTCGACGCGCGATCGGTGTCGGTACCACCAGCTGGTACCAGCGAACGCAGCCGTAGATCGCGGCGAAGAACAGCACGTTCACCGCGGTCTCGATGTGCCCTCCGGTGAACTGGATTCCGACGACGACGGCGAGCAGCGTCACGTGTCGGATCCGCGCTCCGGTGGTGGCGTCCTGGAGAAGGATCTCGACCAGCAGGATCAGCGTGGGCAGCCAGACGGCGACGTTGACGTGCGGGTGCTGGAGCCAGACGACGAGGAACCCGCAGAACATGAACGAGACCGCGGCGACGAGCGCTGCCACCACGCCGAGCGCGTAGCGACGAGCCAGCAGGTAGGTCCCGAAGCCGGCCACCCACAGACGCACGATCGCCCCCCAGACGAGCAGGCGGGCGAGCGGCAGTCCGCAGAGCAGCAGGTTCACGGGGTAGAACACGGCGGACTGCATCGTCGCGACGAGCGGCGTCCCGCACAGGCTGTGAGGATTCCAGAGCGGGAGCGTGCCCCGACGGAGCGACTCGCACGCGAAGCTCCGCCAGGGGATGAACTGATAGACCGCGTCGAACAGCAGCTCGTTGGACGGATGCGTGAAGCCCGCCGGCGCGACGCCGTGGAAGAACGGCGTCGCGAAGAGGGCGTCGGAGGGGCTGAGCACGCGGCCGGTGAACACCGACCGCCAGAAGGCGATCAGGAGCAGGGCGAGCAGGAGGAGACCGACCAGCCACCTCTCGCCCCGCCGCTTCCTCTTCATTCGACGTAGCCGAGCGCCCGGAGCTTCTCGACGATCTGCGGATCGCGGTCGGTCCCGGCGGGCGGCGCGGGCGCCGTCGCGCGCCAGCTCGCGAGGAGCTGCGTCAGCGTCTCTCCCGCTTCGGCCGTGCCGAAGCGGTTCCGGTGCTCGCCGGCGTCGGCGTCGAGGTCGTAGAGCTCGGCCGCGCTCCCGGGCGCCGCGATCAGCTTCCACCGGAGGGTGCGCACGGCTGCGAGCTCGCCGAGCTCCGAGTAGGCCGGCCGCGCGGCCCGCTCGACGAGCACGTTCCGCCCCGGCGCAGCGGGCGGCGCCGGGAAGCCGAGGAGCGCCGCGACCGTCGGGAAGAGGTCGATGCCCTGCACCTGTTCCGCCACGCGGCCTGCTCCCACGCCGGGCCCGGCGATCAGGAGCGGGACGTGGAGCGTCTCGTCGTAGAGGTCGACGCCGTGGCGCAGCTTCCCGTGCTCCTGGAACTCCTCGCCGTGGTCCGCGGTCACGACGACGACGGTCGAGTCGCGGACACCGAGGGCCTCGAGCTCGGGGAGAAGCCGGCCGAGCTCGGCGTCCCAGCCGCCGATCTCCCCGTCGTAGAGCTGCCGGAGCCAGGCGACCACGGGCTCCGGCAGCGGGGCGCCGCCGTGCCAGTTGATGCGCTGCGCGGCGTCGAAGACCTCGCCGCGCGCGAGCGCCAGCGAGAGGCCGGGGGGCGGCGGGGGACGCTCGCCCGGCGGCGTGTAGGGGTCGTGCGGCTCCATGTAGTGGAGGTACGCGAAGAAGCGACGCCCGCGGTTCCGGCGGAGCCAGGAGAGGAATTTCGCGTCGACGTCGGCGGCGGGTGCCCAGTCCTTCGCCTTCCCGTCCGGCCGCTCACGGGTCTCCATGCCGAACTCGACGAACGTCTCGAAGCCCTGCGAGTAGTTCGTGCCACGCGAGACGAGCGGGTTGGCCGACACGCCGACGGTCGTGATGCCCGCGCGCTGCGCCTCCTTGGCGAGCGTCGGGAGCGCGTCGGGGAGGAACGCGGTGTCGCCGGTGCCCACCGTGCCGTCGTGCGGGGCGCCCCACACCCCATGGCTCCGCGGATGGAGGCCGGTGAAGAGCGTCGCGACCGATGGGACGGTCCACGACGACTGCGCGATCGCCTGCTCGAAGACGAGCGCCCGCTCGGCGAGCCGGTCGAGGTTCGGGCTCGGCGACGGCCGGGCGCCGTAGCAGCCGAGGCGGTCGGCGCGGAGCGTGTCGACGAGGAGGACGAGCACGCTCGGCGCGGCCGCGCTCGCCGCCTCGCGGTCGCGCCACTCGCGGCGGACGACGCGGACGTGGCTCCACGCCGGCGTACCGGGAACCGCGGCACTCCCCTCCGTGCTGGTCGCGAGGCCGACCTCCACCTCCCGGCCGGCGGCCGCGCCGAGGTCGACCTCGTCGTCGAGCCAGCCCCGATCGCGGCGGCACGCGGGATCGACGTCGCGCGCGAAGACCTCGTGGCCGTCGAGCGTGACCGCGAAGCGGACCCTGGCGACGCTCCTGTCCTCGGGGCGCGGGACCGCGATGCCGAAGCGGAGGCGCGCGTCGGGCGGGACCCGCACGCGGAAGCGCACGAGCGTCGGGGGCGAGACGAGGAGGGCGCGGCGCCAGCCGCCGTTCACCTGGTTGTCCTCGCCCGGCGCGAGCCCGCCGAGGCGGACGGGGGCGTCGGCGCGCTGCGCGACGATCGTCCCGTGATCGAGCGTCGCGCCGAGGTCGGCGACCAGCTCCTCGACCGGCATGCGCGTGGGCAGCCGGAACTCGCGGCGCGTCCACAGGAATGCCAGGGCCACGACGCCGAGCGCGACGGCGGCCGCGAGGGCACGCCTCACTCGACGTACCCGAGCGCGCGGAGCTGCCGGCGGGTCGCGTCGTCGGGCACGACGCCGTCGCCCCGTGCGCCGAGACGCACGGCGCCGCGGCGGCAGGTTTCCCGCCAGAGGGCGAGCAGCGCGCGCATCGCCTCGACGTCGGCGGGGCGTGCGGCCGACACGTCGACGTCCTCGCCCGGGTCGCTCGCGAGGTCGTACAGCGACTCGGCGGACCCGTCGACGACGTACGCGAGCTGCCCGCGACGGACACTCTCGAACCGACGGCCGAGCGCGACGTTGTTGTGCTCGCTCACCACGTCGTCGTCGCCCGGCGGGTCGCCGTGCACGAGCGGCACGAGGCTCCGCCCCTCGGCGGTCGGCGGCACCGGGACACCGACCAGATCGAGGATCGTCGGCATGACGTCCAGCAGGCGCGCGCGCGCCGCGACCCGCTGGCCGGGCGGGAGCCGCCCCGGGAAACGCAGGATGAGCGGCACGTGCAGCGTCCCGGCATGGAGGTCGTCGTGGAGGAAGCGCCCGTGCTCGGCGAACGCCTCGCCGTGATCGGAGGTGAAGACGACGAGGGTGTCGCGGGCGACGTCGAGCCGCTCGAGCAGGTCGAGGAGGGGAGCAACCGTCGCCTCGTCCATGTGGCGGATGCCGGCGTCGTAGAGGTGCTCGACGAAGCGCACGGTGCGCGGGTCGTTCGCGTCGACGCCCGCCCAGAAGATCTGGTGCCCCTTCTCCCAGCCGTCGACGCCGGCGCGGAGGCGGTCGACCGTGTCGCGGAGCGGCCCGCGGTAGTCGCCGTCGAACCGCGCGACGAGCTCCGCCGGCGGCACGTAGGGATCGTGGATGTCGTAGGTGTGGAAGAAGACGAACCACTTCCGGCCGCGGTGGCCCCGGATCCACTCCGTCGCGCGGGCGAGCTGCTGCCCGTGCTTGTAGGCGTCGAAGCCCTGACCGAAGCCGCGCGTGACGTGGACGTTCGACCCGCCGGTGAACGCGGCGGTCGCCCAGCCCGCGCTCTTCAGCACCTCGGCCAGCGTGTGGACGGCGGGGTTCAGCACGCGCCCGGGCGTGTTCGTCTCCCAGAGCTCCACCCCGTGGACGCAGGGGTAGAGCGACGTGAGCATCGTCATGTGCGACGGCGTCGTCTTCGGCGACTGGCTGTAGACCGCGTCGAACGTGACGCCCTCGCCCGCGAGCCGGCTGTCGATCGTGGGGCTCGTCGGGAGCGCGCTCCCGTAGGCGCCGAGGTGGTCCGCGCGGAGGGTGTCGATCGAGACGAGGAGGACGTTCGGACCGCTGCTCACGCGCCACGCGTCCGCGGCGACACCGGCGCGGACCGAGCCAGCGAGGACCACCGCGCCGACCGCGGCGGCCGCCGCGCGCCGCCCGCCCGGCGCGCCGAGCAGGCCCGCGCCCGCGCCGGCGACGATCCCGACCGCGGCGGCCGGCAGCGCGAAGAGGTCGAGCCGCGCCGCCATCGCGTCGGCGAGCAGGCGCAGGTAGCCCGCTTCCCACCAGCCCTCGGCGGCGCTCGCCCACCAGCCCGTCGCGATCGCGGCGACCAGGGCCGCGCCGAGCCCCAGGCCGAGCCCGATCGTTGCGCCGCGGGCCGCCGAAGTCGCCCGCTCGTGCCGCGTCATCCCGGGCGCCGCGTGTACCACACGATCCCGGCGCATGCACGGCGGCGGTCGTGGCGATCGGCGCCGAAGGTGGTATCAGTCGCACCCTTGGCGGAGGTGAGCGTCGTCATCGCGGCCCGGAACCAGGCCGCCTGGCTCGGCGAGGCGATCGCGAGCGTTTGCGCGCAGACGTTCGCGGACTGGGAGCTGGTCGTCGTGGACGACGGCTCGACCGACGCGACGCGCGACGTCGTCATGCGCCACGGCGGCGACCGTCGCGTCCGCTACGTCCACCAGGCGCACGCGGAGCGTTCGGCGGCGCGGAACCGCGGGATCGCGGAGACGTCGGCGCCGCTCGTCGCGTTCCTCGACGCGGACGACTGCTGGCTTCCGGAGAAGCTCGCGAAGCAGGTCGCCGCGCTGGCCGCCGAGCCCGCCGCCGGCCTCTGCTACACGCCGGCCCGCTTCGTCGACGCGACGGGGCAGTCGCTGCCCATCCGGAAGCCGCCACGCACGATCGCGGGCGACGTCTTCCCGCGTCTCATGCGCGGCAACGTCATCATCCTGGCGTCGGTGGTCGTCCGCCGGCGCTGCCTCGACGAGGTCGGGGGGTTCGACGCGACGCTGCCGACGTACGGGTGCGAGGACTGGGACCTCTGGCTCCGCATCGCGCGCCGGTGGCCGGTCGCGGTCGTGGACGAGGAGCTGACCCTCTACCGCCGGCACGCGGGGAACACCGCATGGCGCCAGGTCCTCGCGAGTGCGCTCGCCGTCGTCGACAAGTGGTACGCCGACCCGGAGACGGCGCGGCGGGCCGGCCGCTCGCGCGCGGCCGTCCGCGCGCTCCACTACTGGACGAACGCCGCGGCACTCGCCATGGAGCGGCGCTCGGCCGCGCTGCCGCTCGTCGCGGACGCGCTGCGCGAATTCCCGCCGGCGGCGCTCAGCCGCTCGGCGATCGCGACCGTCGCGACGCTCGTCCTTCCCCGGGCGGCCGTCCGCGCGCTCCGCCGGCTCTCGACCCGGGAAGGGGCCGAACGGTATGCTCGCGGCGTGAAGGAGCCCGCTTGAGGCCCGCCGTGGCGGCCGACCCGGCGACCCGGCCCGACGCAGACCCGGCCGCGCGCGCCTCCGGCTGCCCGCTCTGCGGCGTCGCGATGCGCGACTGGTGCGTGAAGGCGGGCCGGCACCTCGTCCGCTGCCCGTCGTGCCGGCTGATCGTCGTCCGCGAGGGGCTCGCGCTCACGAGCTCCGGCGTCAGCATCTACGAGGCCGACGACGAGAGCGTCTTCCAGGCGGACGGCAACGAAGGGTACTACCTCGACCACGAGACGAACCTCGAGAACTCGCGGCGGAAGCTCGCGTGGGTGGCGAAGGACCTCCCGGCGGGCGCCCGGCTCCTCGACGCGGGATCGAACTTCGGCCACTTCCTCGCGGTCGCCGGCGAGCGCTACCGGACGAGCGGGTTCGACGTGAGCCCGATGGCGGTCAGGGCGAGCCACGAGCGGTTCGGCGTCGAGAGCTTCGTGGCGTCCGTCTACGCGCTGCCGCCGTCGCTCGGGCCCTTCGACGGCGTCACCTGCTGGGACGTGATCGAGCACCTGCCCGATCCGCTCGCGGCGCTCCGCAATCTCCGCGCGCTCCTCCGGCCCGGCGGCCTCCTCTTCCTCTCGACGCCCGACGCGGGGAGCATCGTGGCGCGCGTGCTCGGCCGCCGGTGGCACTATCTCGATCCGGTCCAGCACATCACGCTCTTCGGCCGCGCCAATCTCTCGGCGGCGCTCGAGCGGTCGGGCTTCGCGCCCGTCCGCGTCGCCTCGCTCGGGCACGACTACCGCGTGCGCTACGTCTTCGACCGGCTCGCCTACCTCCACCGCCGCGGCGTGCTCGGTGCGGGCGTGCGTCTCGCCCGCTGGCTCTCCCGGCCGCTCGGCGGGCGCGCGGTCCACCTCGACGTCGGCGACGTGGCGATCGTCACCGCCGTGCGGACGGAGTCGCCGACGTGACGCTCGTCAGCGTCATCGCGCCCGTCTACAACGAGGCGACCGTCATCGAGGAGTTCGTCGCGCGCCTCACGGCCGCGCTGGCGCCGCTCGAGGGCCGGTACACGTTCGAGATCATCCTGGTGAACGATGGGAGCGCCGACGCCACGCTCGATCGCCTGAGGCGCTGCCTCCAGCGCGAGCCGCGGCTCCGCGTGATCGACCTCTGCCGGAACTACGGCCAGACGGCAGCCCTGCAGGCGGGGCTCGACGCTGCGCGCGGCGAGATCCTGGTCACGATGGACGCCGACCTCCAGCATTTCCCCGAGGAGATCCCGCGCTTCCTCGCGACGCTCGAGCAGGGCTACGACATGGTGTGCGGCTGGCGACACCACCGCGCCGAGGGCATCCTCCGGCGCTGGCCGTCGACCGCGGCGAACGTGCTGATCCGGCGGATCGCGCGGCTCCCGATCCACGACTTCGGTACGACCTTCCGTGCCTACCGCGCCGAGCTGATGAAGGACATCCGCCTGTTCGGCGAGTTCCATCGCTACATCCCGGTGCTCGGGCACGCCGCGGGCGGACGGATCACGGAGATCCCGATCGAGAACATCGAGCGTCCCGCGGGGAAGAGCAGCTACGGCCTCGGACGTTCGCTCGGCGTCTCGCTCGACCTCGTGCTGCTGCTCTTCTTCAGCCGCTGGCTCGACCGGCCACTCCGCATCTTCGGGAAGATCGCGCTCGCGGCCTTCACCGTCGGCGGTGGGATCCTCACCTTCCTCGTCGCGTACGCATACGCGACCAACGTCCCGACCGTCCGCGCCTACAGCGGCTGGTTCCTCATGTCGGTCATGCTGATCCTCGCGTCCGTGCAGATCATGATGACGGGGATCCTCGCCGAGATCCTGGTCCGGATCCACTACGGGCAGGGCGATCGTCGCGTCTACCGGGTGCGCGAGGAGCTCCGAGCCGCCGCGGGGTCCGCGCGGCTCCCCGCCTCGGCGGTCTCGTAGGACACGATGTGCGGGATCGTGGGCCGCTTCGCCTGGGACGGGCCGGTCGACCCGGAGGGCGTGCTGCCGGGGCTGGTGAACCATCTCATCCACCGTGGCCCGGACGAGGGCGCGTTCTGGGAGGACGAGCGGTTCTTCCTCGGGCACCGGCGGCTCTCGATCATCGACCTCGCGCAGGGCGGGCAGCCGATGGCCGCTCCGGACGGCTCCCTCATCGTCGCCTTCAACGGCGAGATCTACAACTACGTCGAGCTGCGTGACGAGCTCCGCCAGCGCGGCCATGCGTTCCGGACGACCTCGGACACGGAGGTGCTCCTCCACGGCTACCGCGAGTGGGGGACGGACCTGCCCGCGCGTCTGGTCGGGATGTTCGCGTTCGCGATCGCCGACCGGCGGCGCGGCGAGCTGTTCGTCGCCCGCGACCGGTTCGGGGAGAAGCCGCTTCTCTGCCTCGAGCGCGCCGGCTCGGTCACGTTCGCGTCGGAGCTGAGACCCCTCGCGGCGCTGCCGGGGATCGATCGCCGACTGAACGAGCCGGCCCTCGGCGCATATCTCTGCCTCAACTACGTCCCCGGGGACGAAACTCTCTTCGCCGGGGTGCGGCGCCTCCCGCCGGGAACGTGGCGGCTCTACGGTGCGCGCGGAAGCCGCTCCGGGGAGTACTGGACGCCGCCGCGGGACGGCGAGCGGGACGGCGTGTCCCTCGACGCGGCGATCGAGGAGCTGCGACACCAGCTCGACCGCGCCGTCGGCTGGGCGCTCCGGAGCGACGTGCCGGTCGGGATCTTCCTCTCCGGCGGCATGGACTCCTCGCTGGTCGCCGAGAGCGCGAGCCGGCAGGGCCGCCTCTCGCGCGCCTACTGCCTCGACTTCCCCGAGGAGGGCTACAGCGAGTGGGAGAAGGCCCGCTTCGTCGCCGAGCGGCTCGGCGTCCCGCTGACGCGCGTCGTGCTGGACGCGGCGAGCACGGCGGAGTTCCTCCGGCTCGTCGAGCACGCCGACGATCCGCTCGCCGACTCCTCGGCGCTGGCGGTGTGGACGATCTCCCGCGAGGCGGCACGGCACAACAAGGTGGTGCTCGGCGGCGACGGCGGCGACGAGCTCTTCGCCGGCTATCTCACCTACCAGGCGACGCTCGCGCACGCGGCGACCGTCGCCCACCTGCCGGACTCGATCCGCCGCGCGCTCGCGGCCGGCGGCGCCGCGCTCCCCACCAGCGAGAAGAAGGTCTCGCCGAGCTACCAGGCGATGCGGTTCCTCCGCGCGAGCCACCTGCCGTCCGGCGAGGCGCACTTCACGTGGAACGGTGTCTGGCTGCCGTCGGGCGCGGCGCGGCTGCTCCGGCGCGAGGACGCGAAGGCGACGGCGCGCGGTGCGCTCGCGGCGCTCGCCGCGCGGCACGGGCTCGCGCGTGCCGTCGACCTGGGTGCGCTCCAGCGCGCCGACGTGCGCGACTACCTCCCGAACGACATCCTCGCCAAGGTCGATCGCATGAGCATGGCGCACGGGCTCGAGGTCCGTGCCCCGTTCCTCCAGCCCGCGCTGGCCGCCTTCGCGCTGTCGCTGCCCGCGCCGCTGCGCTGCGGGATGACGGGACGGCCGAAGCGGCTCCTGCGGGAGCTCGCCCGGCGGCTCTACGGCGGGATCGTCGCCGACGCGAGGAAGCAGGGCTTCAGCATCCCGATCCACGGCTGGGTGCGCGGTCCCGCGCGGGCGCTCGCGCTCGACCTGCTCTCACCGGAGTCGATCCGGCGGATCGACGCGCTCGACGCGGCGGAGGTCGCGCGCGTGGTCGCCGATCACATGGCGGGGAGGCGGTCGCTCGGCTGGGAGGTGTGGGGGCTCATGGTCCTCTCCGCCTGGCACCGGGCGCGCATCGAGGCGCCGCCGCGTCCCCTCACCGCGACGGCAAACCTCGTGCGGCGCGACGTCCCGCTCCGGGAAGCCAGCGTCGCGTGAGTGCCGCCGATGCCCGGCTCCCGGAGCGCACGGTCGCCGACTTCGGCGGGCAGTGGACCCGCTACACCGACAACAGCGGTTGGTACGGATCCGTCGGCCTCCTCGAGGACGTCTTCGGTCCGCTGGTCGACCTGCGCGACGTCGCAGGGCGTCGCGTGGCCGACGTCGGCAGTGGCACGGGACGGATCGTCCACATGCTGCTCGAGGCCGGTGCCGCGCACGTGACGGCGCTCGAGCCGTCCGACGCGTTCCCCGTGCTCCAGGCGAACACCGCGCGGTGGGGAGATCGCGTGCGCTGTCTCCGCCTGCCCGGCGAAGCGCTCCCACCCGATGCGGACGTCGACTGGGTGTTCTCGATCGGCGTGCTCCACCACGTGCCGGAGCCGCGCCCGATCGTGCGGGCGGCGTTCCGCGCGCTCCGTCCGGGCGGGACGATGGCCGTGTGGCTCTACGGCCGCGAGGGGAACGGCCTCTACCTCGGCCTCGTCGGGCCGCTCCGGGCGGTGACCACCCGACTCCCGCATGCGGGGCTCGCGGCGGTGAGCGCCGTCCTGACCGTCGCGCTCGGCGTCTACGTCGCCGCGTGCCGCGTGCTCCCGCTCCCGCTCGGCGGCTACATGCGACGGGTGATCGCGCGCCTCTCGTGGGAAAAGCGCTACCTCGTCGTCTACGATCAGCTGAATCCCGCCTACGCGAAGTACTACACGCGCGAGGAGGCGCGTGCGCTGCTCGCGGAGGCGGGGTTCGAGGACGTGAGGCTCCACCACCGGCACGGGTACAGCTGGGCGGTGAGAGGGAGGAAGCCGGAGGCGACGTAGGTGGGCTTGTCTCGTCACATCGTTCTGGTCATATTGGTCTCATGCGGCGGACGTCCCTCGCGAAGGCGAAGGCCCACCTCTCGGCTTTGGTCGCCGAGGCGCAGCACCGCGGGCGGAGGACGATCATCCTTCGCCACGGGAAGCCGTCGGCGGCGATCGTCCCAGTGGAGGTGGCGCTGGCCCGCACGCCGGCGGAGGGCGTCAAGGGGCGTCGAGGGCTCTCGGACCGGCAGATACGGGCGCTCTTCCGGGGCTTCGGTACCAGAGGCCGCCGCGGCGCCGTGGCCGATCTCCTTGCCAGCCG